>NZ_JANSIB010000040.1:0-14596 GCF_047461895.1 Synechococcus sp. R55.8
TCCCGGCACTGACCCTACGGGTACAGTGCGGGGCTCCTGCGCTAGTAAGCTGAAGCGCGCCTTAGGGAGAGGGCTAATGGCTGTTGAGAACAACTCCGCTTGAGCTTCCAGCGTCTTTGCTGCCAGGCCAGTGGAGAAAGGGAAGAATGGTAGCCTAATAAAGGGTAGGGTTGAGGCCATGCAAGAATTTCGTCCCGCTAACGCGATCAGAAACCTTCGCTTCATACTCCTGGGCTTGTGGATCTTGAGCCTGCTCGTTCTCCTCATCCAAAACTGGGGATCCCCGGCAAGGGTTGTGGTGGGTGGGCAATCGGGATCCCCGCTTCCTCTATCGTTGGTGCTATTGGCCTCTTATGGGGCAGGGATGGGGCTGGGATTTTTGTATGTAGGCTCCTGGCGATTGCACGACCGGGTGTTCCAGCGACAGGCAATCCGTAAGTTAACTCAGTTGAGCGACCGAGTTCGCTTTTTGGAAGCCCAGCTGATTCCCCCCGACCACTATTTGCCCCAAGATCTGCCGGAGTACGAGCCGGATCCCCAAGCAGGCCGCTATTCCTATTCCAATATCCCGCCGGAACGCATTCGCGATCCCGCTCCTGAGGACGACGATGCGGCAGCAGCTCCCAACTGGCGGATTGTCCAGCGGCCCTACGCCGACGAGGAGGAGGAAGGATGGGATTCCTAAACTGGTGGAAATCGTCTGCCGCTCCTGCGTCTGAGCCCGACCCCCGCCCTGAACCGCGGGGACAGAACAACTATCTGCTCATCGTTCTAGACAGTTGCCGCTTCGACAGCCTGCTGGCGGCCAACCCCAAGCACTTGCTGAAGTTGGGCCCTCTGGAAAAGCGCTGGAGCTACGCTTCCTGGACGGCCCCTGCCCATTACAACCTGCTCATGGGCCTGCTGCCCCACACCAGCCCCATCCACGTTTTTGCGTCCGAGCACTACAAGCAAGATTATCTGCGCTACAACGAGCGGCTCGGCACCCGGCAACCCATTGAGTTCAAGCATCTGCTGCCTCATCTCTATTTGCCGACGCTGCTGAAGCATCAACTGGGCTACACCACCCACGCCATGGTCTCCATGCCGGTGCTCAACCCCAGCACGCTGCTGAATCGGGATTTCGATTCCTACCGCCTCATGCCCCAGCACAACGATATGGCGGCCATGGTGGAACAGTTGCGCTTCGAGCCGGATCGCCCCAGCTTTTACCTGTTAAACGTGGGCGAAACTCACTATCCCTACGCGCTGCCCGATGAGGATCCCAGCTTGTGGCCCCGCATCTCGGGGGTGAATGGGGTGTTGAAGCGGCTGGATGAAGGAGAAGAGGACGGGATCCCCTTTTTCGATTCGGCCCAGTTGGAAGAGCTACGGCAGCGACAGATCCAGGCGGTGCGCTACCTGGATGGGATCTTTGAACAGCTGTTCGACCTGGTTCCCAAAAACACCTACATCACGGTTACAGCCGATCACGGCGAACTGTTTGGGGAGGGAGGCTACTTCGGCCACGGCCCTATCCACCACGAAAAAGTGCTGGAGGTGCCTTTTATCGAGGGCAAGATTCGCTAGGATGAGGCCCTCACCCCCAGCCCCTCTCCCTGAGGACAAGGGTGGCCATCGATAGCCCAGCAACTGGGCTTTCCAGGATTGAGCCTCTGTTTGCCTGCCGGTTAACGCGATCTCCTGAAGCGCATGGACAGAGCTTCTTCCTTTTTCGGGTGGCTAGATCTGCTGGGTCTCCGGCTTGGGCAGGGTAGGATCCCGGCGGGGTTCGCCGTTGGCGCTACTCGGACGGAGCCCTTGCGGGGATCCTTTTACACCGGAACCCAACCCATCTTCGGCGGCCAGGTCGGCAGAGCGGGCGATCTCGTAAAGGCTTTTCACCACACTGCTGAGGGGAATGGCGACGATCACGCCCAGGATGCCCCCCAGTTGCGCCCCCACCAACAGGGCAATCAAGATCCACACTGGATTTAGCCCGATCAGCTCTCCCATCAGGCGGGGGGCGATGACCCGATCCTTCACCTGCTGCACGATCAGGGAAACCAGCACCACTTTAAGGCTGAGCCAAATGTCCTGAAAGGCCAGCAACACCGCCGCCGCCCCAATGCCAATCACCCCCCCCACCAGGGGGATGACCTCCAGCAGGCCGATCAGCAGGCCAAACAGGAGCCCGAAAGGTACCCGCAAAAACCCAAAAACCGGCACCAGCATCAGGGCCATGATGAACCCCAACACCAACTGGCTGATGAGGAAGTTCTGAAAGCTGAGGGCTAGGGCTTCGCCAATGCGCGGCCCCCAAGGTTTGGGGAAGAGGCTGAGCAACCCCTGCCAGAACTGGCCCCCGTAGAGCAGCATGTAGAGGGCCAACACCAGCACCAGCACCAAGTCGATCACCTGGTTGAACGTACCCAGAAGGAGATCCAGGGATTGGCCGGCAATTTTCTCGGCGCTGGCCTGCAGGCGGTTGAGAAGGGTATTGACCAGCTCCGTCTGGCCAAGGTTGATGTTGCGCTCGGCGGCCCAAAGGCTAATCTGGTCGAGCCAATTTTGTAAGGTGTCCACCCACTCTGGGATCCGCGCCCCCAGCTGCACCACTTGCTTGGCCAAGACCGGCACCACGGCGATCCCCACCAAGACCAGCAGCACCACCGAGAGAGCAAAGACCAGGGTGACCGCCAAACCTCGACTGACCCGATAGCGCCGCAGCACCTGCACCGGGTAGTTGAGCAAAAAGGCCAGCACCGCCGCTGTCAGGATGGTGGTGAGCAAATGCCCAAACAGCCGACCCACCTGTATGGCCAGCCAGCCGCTGATGACGATCAAGATCCAGGTGAGCAGCAACCGCTGCAAGGGTGAGAAGCGATTCATGCCGGAGCCATCCCCAAGGGATCCCAAAGCGCTTAAAAACCCAGGATGCTATACCCACTATCCACGTAGATCACCTGGCCGGTAATGCCGCTGGCCAGGTCGCTGGCCAGAAAAGCCGCCACATTGCCCACCTCTATTTGAGTGACATTGCGCCGTAGGGGAGCTTTCTCCTCCACAGCATGCAGCATGGCATGAAAATCGGAAATGGCCGATGAGGCCAAGGTGCGGATTGGGCCGGCAGAAATGGCGTTCACCCGGATCCCGGCAGGGCCCAGCTCGGCAGCCAGGTAGCGGACACAGGTTTCCAGGCCCGCTTTGGTGACGGCAGCCATGTTGTAGTTGGGCACCACTCGCACTCCTCCCAAGTAGGTCAAGGTGAGGACACTGCTGCCGGATCTCAGTAGGGGCTTGGCAGCCCGGCAGAGGGCAATCAGGGAGTAGGTGCTCACATCCATGGCCAGGGCAAACCCCTCCCGCGAGATATCGCTGAAGTTGCCGCTCAGCTCCTCTTTTTTGACATAGGCCAGGCAGTGAACCAGAATATCGACCTGACCCCATTTTTCGGTTACCCCCTGAAACAGATCGCTGATCTGCTGATCGCTTTGCACGTCGCAGGGGAGGAGAAAATCTGGCTGCAAGGGATCCGTGAGTTGCTGAACTTTGGTTTTGAAGCGATCCCGCTCGTCCGGCAGATAGGTAACCCCTAGGCTGGCCCCCGCTTTGTGCAGTTGCTGAGCAATGCCCCAGGCAATGGAGCGCTCGTTGGCAATGCCGGTTACCAAGGCTTTCTTTCCCGTCAGCTGTAGCATGGCAAAAAAAGTAGGGGTGTATTCCTTTCTATCCTCCCACAGGTGGGAGCTGGGGCTGGGAGAAGGGATCCCAGGCACTCCTGAACTCCCGTTAAAAAGGCCCGGCTTCCACAATGAAAGTCCTTATTGGTTGAAAAGGAATATTGTCTGCTGGATCTCCGCAGCCCTGTTACCCGTGCCGAAATCATCGAGCACCCGTGGTCGTTGGAAGATACCTCCCTCAACCGGGCTGATAGGTGGAAGCAACGTGCAGTTCCTTGAGCTGCTTCGCCTCAACGCTGGAAGGAGCGCCGGTGAGCAAACATCGCGCCTGCTGGGTTTTGGGAAAGGCGATGACATCCCGGATGGAATCTTCCCCGGCCAGCAACATCACCAGCCGATCCAGGCCGTAGGCAATGCCGCCGTGGGGCGGGGTGCCATACTCAAAGGCTTCCAACAAAAAGCCAAACTTGTCCCGCGCCTGTTCGGGGGTGAGGCCAATCGCTTGAAAAACCTGCTCCTGAATTTCCCGCTGGTAAATCCGCAGGGATCCCCCTCCTACTTCCACGCCGTTCCACACCAGGTCATAAGCCTGGGCCCGCGCCGTTTTCAGGTCGGCCAAGTCGTCGGGGTGGGGAGCGGTAAAGGGGTGGTGCAGGGCTTCCAGGCGATTTTCTTCGGCGTTGAACTCAAACATGGGAAAGTCGGTGATCCAGAGGAGATTCAAGGCGTTCTCTGGGATCAAACCCAGCTCCTGGCCCAGGTGCAGCCGCAGCCGGCCCAAAGACTCGTTCACCACTGCCGCCGGCCCTGCCCCAAACAGCAACAGATCCCCTGACTTGGCCTGGGTGAGATCCAGCAACCGCTTCTCCTGCTCGGGGCTCAAGCTCTCTTTCAGGGCGCCGATGGTATCGAGGCTGTCGGGCCGCACCCGGATAAAGGCCAAGCCGCCCGCCCCATACTGGGTGACCAGCTTGAACAGATCCCCGCCTGGTTTGATGCGGGTGTTGGAGATCTTTTCATCGCCGCCGGGCACTGGCAGGATTTTGATCAAACCGCCCTCAGCCAGCACTTTGGCGAAGACTTTGAATCGGGATCCCTGAAACACCTCCGAAACATCCACCAACTCCATCCCAAAGCGGGTGTCAGGCTTGTCGGAGCCGTAGCGGGCCATGGCCTCGGCATAGGTCAGGCGCGGGAAGGGACGGGGCAGGTGGATCCCTTTGACAGTTTTGAAGATATGGCAGATCAGTCGCTCGTTGAGCTCCAGGATCCCTTCTTGATCCATGAAGCTCATCTCCATGTCCAACTGGGTGAACTCCGGCTGCCGATCCGCCCGCAGATCCTCATCCCGAAAGCAGCGGGCGATCTGGTAGTAGCGATCCACGCCAGCCACCATCAGCAGCTGCTTAAAGAGCTGGGGCGACTGCGGCAGGGCAAACCACTCGCCGGGGTTGACGCGGCTGGGCACCAGGTAGTCTCTGGCCCCTTCTGGGGTGGAGCGGGTGAGAATGGGAGTCTCCACCTCGACAAAGCCCTCCTCGTCTTCTAGGAAACGGCGGATGGCCTGGATGACCCGGTGGCGCAGTTGCAGGTTACGGGACATGCGCTCCCGCCGCAAATCCAGGTAGCGATAGCGCAGGCGAATCTCCTCCCGCACTTCCTCCGCTTCTTCTCCCGAGACGCTGAAGGGGAGCTGCTTGCCGACTCGACTGAGCACTTCCAACTGTTCGGCGTAGATCTCGACCTCGCCGGTGGCCAGGCGAGGGTTGAAGGAGTCGGGGGGCCGTTGCTGGACAGTTCCCGTTACCCGCACCACATATTCATTGCGCACTTCCCCCGCCAGTGGATATGACTGCGGAGTTTTCTGCGGATCCGCCACCAGTTGCACAATGCCAGAGCGATCCCGCAAATCCAGAAAGATCACCCCCCCGTGGTCGCGGCGGCGGTCGATCCAGCCGTAGAGGGTGACGGTCTGGCCAATGTGGGCCGGGCGGACTTCGCCACAGTAGAGGGTGCGGGCCGGGCGATGGATGGCAGCAGGCATGGAAGAGGTGAGAGAACAAGGGTCTGAGCCCCTATCATACAAAACTCAGACCTCCTGCCTCGACTCAGCTTCTCAAGAGCAGTCAGGGGATCCGCCCAGGGCTACCACAATCGTGCAGGTGTTGTGGCGCATCATGGCAACGTAAGTTTCGGCGCCGCTGCCTGGCTCCCCCAAAGAGTCCGAGTACAGTTTCTGTTCGGCTACCTTGACCCCGGCTTCGGTGGCCACCGTTTGGAGGAGAGCGGGGTTGAGGGTGGTCTCGGCAAAGACAGCCGGCACCTGTAGAGCGCGGATCTCGGCCACCAACCGGGCCACAGTCTGGGCGCTGGGCTGTTCTTCGGTGCTGATCCCCAGAAGGGATCCCCCCATTTTCAGGCCGTAGGCTTGGGTGTAGTAGGCAAAAGCATCGTGGGTGGTCACCAAAACCCGGTTGGGAGGGGGGATGGTCTGAATTTGCTCCCCAATCCAGGCATGAAGCTCCTCCAGCTCTGCTCGATAGGCAGCAGCATTGGTTTGGAAGAAGGTCGCCTCGCCAGGCACCTGTTCCGCCAGCTCTTGGGCAATGCGCTCCACCATGAGGATGACGTTTTCCACATTGCCCCACACGTGGGGGTCGGGAGTGGGGATCCCATCCTCCTCATTGGTGACGATGGGATCGAGGATCTCGGCCAAGGCAACCCGCCGCGCTCCTTGGACGGTGGCTTCGATGAGACGCATCAACCCCGGCTCCAGGTTGTAGCCATTCCAGAACACCAAGTCTGCCTGCTCTAGGGCCACCCCATCCGCCGGCGTTGGCTCGTAGACATGGGGATCCATTCCCGGCTGCAGCAGGCTGGTGAGCTGGATGCGATCTTGGCCCACCTGCTCTACCCAATCGGCGATCAACGTAGTGGTAGCCACAACGCGGGGACGCGCCCATCCCGAACCGGCCAAGGCCAGAAAACTGCCGTTCCCGTCAGCGAGACAGAGTCCTATTGCCAAGCCGAAGGCTGCTACCCAACGGCGCCGCCCCCAAAGGAAGACAAGACTTTTGATCATCGTTTCATGGTTTAGATGTCCCTTTAGGGTACACTGGACTTACCGAAAATGAAAACAAAATGAAAAAGCAACCTCCTCCTCTCCCTCTTGGTCCGGCCAGGGGATCCCTGGTGGTGCGGGATCTGACGGTGCGTTACGGCAGCCTGCAGGTGCTGCAAGGGATCCAGGCTGAAATCGCGCCGGGGCGCATCACGGGCATCCTTGGGCCCAACGGGGCCGGCAAAAGCACCTTTCTCAAGGGGCTGTTGGGGTTGGTGCCGCTGGAACGGGGGGAAGTGCGCTACGGCGGACAAGCGCTGTGGGGAGAGCAAGTGGCCTATGTACCCCAGCGCTCGGCCATCGACTGGTCGTTTCCCGCCACGGTGTGGGATGTGGTGTTGATGGGGCAGGTGAGAGCTGCTGGCTGGTTTCGCCGCATCGGGAAAAAGGGGCAGCAGCGGGCTGCTCAAGCTCTAGAGCGGGTGGGGATGGGAGCCTATCGGGATCGGCCCATCGGTCGGCTATCGGGGGGGCAGCAGCAGCGGGTGTTCCTGGCGCGGGCCTTGGCGCAAGAAGCGGAGATCTACGCCCTTGACGAACCCTTTGCCGGGATCGACCAGCCCAGCGAAGCTATTTTGTTCCAGGTGTTGCGGGAGCTGGCAGATGCCGGCCACATCGTGATGGTGGTTCACCATGATTTGGGTCAGGCTTTGGCCCGCTTCGACGAAGTGCTCCTGCTGAACCGGGTGTTGATCGCCCAGGGATCCCCGCGGGAGGTGTTGCAGCCAGCGGTGTTGCAGCGGGCCTATGGCCGAGCCCTGCTGCTGGACTCAGCTGCCTAGGGAGAGTTTGAGGTCAACAACGTTATGGAATGGCTCTGGCACAGCCTGGCGGATCCCTTGAGTTTTGCCTTCATGCAGCGGGCTCTGCTGGTGGCGGTGGCCGTCGGCATTCTCTGTGCCGTGGTGGGCAGCTATCTGCTGGTGCAAAGCTTGGCCCTCCTGGGGGATGCCATCAGCCATTCGCTGCTGCCGGGCCTGGCCATTGCCTACATGCTGGGCCTCAACCTGTTTGTGGGAGCCTTTGTGGCCGGTCTCCTCAGCGCCCTCTTAATTCAATGGATCCGCTCCGCCAGCCCCCTCAAGCCGGATGCAGCCATGGGGATCGTCTTTTCGGCCTTTTTTGCCTTGGGGATCCTGTTGATCACTTTGATCCAACGGCGGGCTCGCATCGATCTCAACCACTTCCTCTTCGGCAACCTCCTGGGGGTGAATGCTGTCGATGTGCTGACAGTGGTGGGCATCACCCTTTTGGTGTTGGGGTTAGTGGCCCTCTTCTTCAAGGAATTGACTTTCTACAGCTTCGATCCCCTGGGGGCCAAAGCAGCCGGCCTGCCCACCGAGCGGCTGGGGTGGGGGCTGATGGTGCTCACTTCCCTGACGTTGGTGGCCAGCATGAAGGCAGTGGGCGTGCTCTTAGTGTTGGCCATGCTGATCACGCCAGCGGCAACCGCCTATCTGGTGGTGCCTCGATTGCACCAGGTGATGCTGTTGGGATCCCTATTTGGGGTGAGCGCCAGCCTGCTGGGGATGTACGCCAGCTACTACCTCAATGTGGCCTCCGGCCCGGCCATCGTCCTGGTGGCCTCCGCCTGGTTTAGCCTGGCCTTTCTGGGCAGAGTGTTCTTAGGAACGCGCTAGAAACCAGGGATCGCAGGTCGGGATCCCTGGTTCGAACCTCATCTGAGAGAGGGTAGAAAGCGGTAGGTAGTCAACTCAGAAGCGGGAAGAGCGGCCATCCCGACTGCCGCCTGCACCGGCCTGCCGAGGCAACGCCTTGTTGACCCTCAAATCCCGGCCCATCCAAGTAGCACCGTCCAGCTCGTCGATGGCCTTTTGCTCATCGGCTTCGTTTTCCAGTTCCACAAAGGCAAAACCTCGCTTACGGCCAGTCTCCCGATCCACCGGCAGCTTAATTTGCTTAACGGTGCCGTATTCGGCAAACACAAGCCGCAGATCTTCTTCGCTGGCCTTGAAGGACAAATTACCCACAAAAATGGTCATGGTGTAGCAAACTCCGAACCTTACCCTTTAGCGTTCAGTTCGGAGGCTCACCTGGTTAAACCATTCGCTCAATCCGAACCTCATGCCAACCACATCTTAGTCTTCCCAATGGCATTTGCAAAGCCATCCTTCCAGCTTTTTGTCCGAGAATTGGGAGAAGCTTTTGTAGCAAGATGGAAACTCAGGATCCTAACCTTCATGGGCGATTACTTTGGCCCAAGGGTTGGCGTTTGGGGATGCCAGGAGAGCGAGGATAGAGAGGCGGTGTTGGGGCTACTTTCTCCAGCAGTAGGCAGTGGCGCACCCCACGGCTGCGGGGTGTAGTGAAGGCTTCTACATGGATCAGTTTTCCGCCCAGGAGCTCAAGGGCCTGCTCCAAAGTTTGGGCTTCTGCCTCGGTCCAATGGCCGCGATAGAGGATGGCGCGTCCCCCCACCTTGAGCAGAGGCAGGCAATACTCGGCGCAGGTCTCCGCCGAGGCCAGGGCCCTGGCCAGAGCAATATCATAGCTGCCCCGTTCCTGCGGGTCTTGCCCCCAAATTTCGGCCCGCTGAGCCACTGCCCGCGCTTGGGTGAGGGAGAGCCTTTGCAAGGTGTCCTGTACAAAGGCAATCTTGCGTTGGGTGCTGTCCAGCAGGGTAAAGCGGGTTTGGGGCAGGGCAATTTGGGCCGGGATCCCTGGAAACCCTGCCCCGGTGCCGATGTCGATCCCCCGCCAGGGCTGAGCTTGGATTGCCTCCCAGGATCCCAGCAGGCGTAGGCCCCGCAGCGAATCCCACAGGTGTTTCTCCCAAAAGTCGATGGGATCGGTGATGCGGGTCAGGTTCTGGGCTCGGTTTCCGGCCATCACCAGCGGATAGAGCTGTTGCAGTTGTTGCTGCTGCTGTTCAGAAGGCTGCCAACCCAGCTCCGCCAGCCAGCTTTCCCACAGCGTCTTGAGCTGTGGGGGCTCAGAGGAAGAAGCGTCAGCCTTCTTCATCCCAGGGATCCCAGTTTCAATCCAGCGGGGATGGCTCTGTCGGCCCAGCCTTTCAGCTCTTGGGTCAAGCCCTGCAAAGAACGGTCGGTGCCCAGCAGCTCTTGGTTTAAGCAAACCAACTCCTGCAAATCCAGCTCCTGACAGCTGGCCCAATCTTCCGCCAGCAAGTTAATCGGCTGCGGCTGAGCCTGAAGCAACTGATGAGAGGCCAACTCCAGCTCTACATTCAAAAGCACCTGCTCCAACCGCTCTACCCGCTCCTGCATTTGCGCCAGCAGGGCTGCCAACTGCTGACAGCAATGGTGAACCCGCTGAGCATAGACCTTGAGCGGCAGGGTCAGCGGCAGCAACGACTCAGACAACAGTTGAATCAGGTGCTGGGCCTCCAGTTCTTCCAGTTGCAGGTCTTGCCAAATGGCGTGGTAAAGATGGAGCGAAAGACGACAGGCTTCCAGGCGCTGGTAGCAGGGCTGTAATACAGAACCGCGCAGCTCCTGCAGATAGTCGGCCCACAGTTGCCCAGCCTCTACTACCCAACCTGTCTGGAAAAAACTCCATCCCTGGGCCAACAGCCAACTGATCAACAGGCCCGCCAACAATTGGTTTTTTTGTCGCAACAGGAAAGGCGAAAGGTGCTCTCCCCAAACGGCTAACCCCAGCCAGATCAGGGCAGCCAAAGTCAAATGGGGCAAGCTGATCATCTCGGCCAACAGCTGGGCAGACCAGCGCTGGCGCAGCATCCAGATCACCCCGGCGCCCAAGCTGTACAGCCCTCCCCCCAACAGCGGGATCAACACCAGCCACAGGGGTTGTCCCCTCCACAGGTGCGATAGTGACCCATCTTCGCCCAGCGCATCCCAACTGAGCAAGTACAAAGCCAGCAGAGCCAAAACCACGACCCAGCCCTGCTGTCGCTTGAGACGGCGGGCTAGAAGACGACGGCGGCGGCGCAGATAGGTTTGAAAGGACTCGGCAACAATCGACATAAAAAAATGGCACTGCGGATCCCTACCAATACCCCCACCGGCCTGGAGCGCTCCTTCACGATCATAAGTCTTAACTTTGCTAGGTCATCTGGCTTCTGTATTGCGTTGTTGGCGGGAGTCATGCCCAGCCGGTGGCCAGCTTTTTCAGGGGCTCATCAGGCGGTTTTTCGGCGAGACTCCTCCGAGAAGCGCTGTTTTCTCGGCAAGCCTGACAGAGGCTTTTTAGAGCAGGCAGCCGCGTGCAAGCTCTCCACCCCTGTTACCATGGAAGAGCCCTCAATGTTTCTTTCGTATCCATCGTATCCATAGCCAAGCTAGTCTCTTGGACCGGCTTTTTTATTGTGCACTGTGCCAGGTTTTGTGATCCCTTCTGCATCTCCTCCCAGTTCCGGCCTTTCCCCCCTCGAAGTGCAGCGCCAGATGATCGTCATTCTCGATTTTGGATCCCAGTACTCTGAGCTGATTGCCCGCCGCATCCGCGAAACCCACGTCTATTCGGAAATCCTTTCCTATCGCACCACTGCTGAGCAACTGCGGCAACTGCAACCGCAGGGCATTATCCTCTCCGGGGGCCCCAACTCGGTGTATGAGCCAGCCGCTCCGGTGTGTGACCCCGAGATTTGGAACCTAGGGATCCCGGTTCTGGGGGTGTGCTACGGCATGCAACTCATGGTGCAGCAGTTGGGGGGCAAGGTGGAAGCAGCCCAGAAGGGGGAATATGGCCGTGCCGCTCTGCACATTTTGGATCCCACCGACCTGCTCACCAACCTGCCGGAAAACAGCATCATGTGGATGAGCCACGGGGATTCGGTTACCGAACTGCCGCCGGGCTTTCACACCTTGGCCTCTACCGACAACACCCCCTGTGCCGCCATTGCCGATCCAAGGCGTCGTCTCTACGGGGTGCAATTTCATCCGGAGGTGGCCCACTCAGAGGCTGGCGCCTTTCTCATCCGCAACTTTGTCTATCACATCTGCGGTTGCGAGCCCACCTGGACAACGGCAGCTTTTCTGGAGGAAGCCATTCGAGAGGTACGTGCCCGTGTGGGCAATAAGAAGGTGCTGTTGGCCCTCTCGGGGGGGGTAGACAGCTCTACTTTGGCTTTTCTGCTGCACAAGGCCATCGGCGACCAGCTCACCTGCGTGTTCATCGACCAAGGGTTTATGCGCAAGGAAGAGCCCCAGCGGCTGCTGCGCCTTTTCCAAGAGCAATTTCACATTCCCGTCCACTACGTGGATGGCCAGGAGCGGTTTCTCCGGCAGTTGCAGGGGGTTACCGATCCCGAAGAAAAACGCAAACGAATTGGGGCAGAGTTTATTCGCGTGTTTGAGGAAGAATCCCAGCGGCTGGGTCCTTTTGAGTACTTAGCCCAAGGCACTCTCTACCCAGACGTGATCGAGTCTGCCAATACCCATGTGGATCCGGTTACTGGAGAACGCATTGCCGTCAAGATCAAAAGCCATCACAATGTCGGCGGCCTGCCCGAAAATCTGCGCTTTAAGCTGGTAGAGCCTTTGCGCAAGCTCTTCAAAGACGAGGTGCGGCAACTGGCCCGCTCTTTGGGTCTGCCGGAAGAGATTGTGGGCCGCCATCCTTTTCCGGGGCCGGGGCTGGCCATCCGCATTGTAGGCGAGGTTACCAAAGAACGGCTGGAAACCCTGCGAGAAGCGGACATGATCGTGCGGCAGGAGATCAACCGCTCCGGCTACTATCCCAAACTTTGGCAAGCCTTTGCCGTGCTGCTGCCAGAGGTGCGGTCGGTAGGGGTGATGGGGGATAAGCGCACCTATGCCTGCCCGGTGGTGGTGCGGCTGGTTACCAGCGAAGACGGTATGACCGCCGATTGGGCGCGAGTTCCCTACGACCTCTTGGCCACCATTTCCAACCGCATCGTCAACGAGGTGCCCGGCATCAACCGCGTGGTTTACGACATCACCTCCAAGCCCCCTGGCACCATCGAGTGGGAGTAGGCGGGATCCCTTGCGTCTGGCCTCGATTCCCGGCTGGATCGATGGCTACCTATGGCCAGCTTCCGGCAGGGAATAGGAAGGGCTTGAGCTGAAGGGCTGAGCGGCTTGGACTTCCATTCGGGCCAAAGTCGTAGCGGCATCCGCCAGTTGCAGAGCAAGGTTGGCACGGCTAATCGGATCCCGGGCATTCCAGAGATCCTGTCCCAAACAAAACACCCGATAGCGAAAGGCTTTGATCGAGCGCGATGGGATGACCTTGACAGTCATAGCTACAACCTCTTCTCCACAGAGACGTGAATAGTCAGCAGAACCCGCTCGGGCTCAAGGTAAACAAATGTTACCAAAACAACCTCGTCCTCAGAGGTAATGCTTACCGGGCAGGTGGCTTTCGGGGGTTCCACCCGTTCATGCCGTACCCCCACAGTGTATTCTCCAATTGGCAGGTCATCAAATCCAGCGTCCGCATAGATCAACTCAATGGTTTCTTCTGCAATCAACTGCCCCTCTCGCTCCAGGAAACTGAGAAAAGGGATCCCATCGATAGAGGTGAGCGCGTTGTTGGCCTGATTGCGGATCATCACAAAGATGTCGGACATGGAGAGTGGGCCATCACCTCAGGGCTTCATGATCGAGGCTGCTGGAACATTGCCCGACTGTTTTGAGCCTGGACTGCCGCCAATCCCTGATTCAGCGACCAAACCCTCGACCCCGCGTGGCCGGACGGGCAATACAGGCCTGGAGTTTTTCCCGCAACCGGGCTGTATCGAGCCGCTGACCGATGAGCACCAACTGGTTTTTGGGCTGGCGAGGCCAATCATCGCTGCTGAGGGTATAGCGCCGACCGCTGAGGTGAAAGATATGTCGCTCTGGGCTTTCCTCAAACCACAACACCCCTTTGGCACGAAAGACTGCATCGGGCAACTCGTTGAGAAAATTTTGGAAAGCATCCAAAGAGAAGGGCTGATCGCTCTCAAAGGCTAGGGAGTTAAAGCCGTCGGCCTCGATGTGGCTGGGATGGGAGTGGTGATGGTCAGGGTGCTCGCAGTGGTCATGATCATGCTCATGGTCATGGTGGTCGTGACTGTCGTGAACGTGGGCTTCTTCTTGGGGCAAGGAACTGGCCTGAAACAAATCGGTATCCAAGATTAGCTCCAGGGGAACTGCGCTGTTGACGGTGCGCAAAATGCGGGCATCTTCTTTGATCTCGCGGATGCGTTTTTCCAGACGCTCGATCTCGGCTTCCTCGACCAAATCGATTTTGTTGAGGAGAATCACATCCCCATAGGCAATTTGGCTGTAGGCCACGTTGCTGTTGAACAGATCGGGGGCAAAGTTGGTGGCATCTACCAGGGTGATAATCGAGTCTAGCCGCGTCAGATCTCGCAATTCTGGCCCCAAAAAGGTGAGGGCCACCGGCAAGGGATCCGCCAATCCCGTAGTCTCCACCACCAGGTAGTCGATCTTGTCGGAACGTTCCATCAACCGCAACACGCTTTCGGCGATGTCGTCCCGGATGGTGCAGCAGATGCAGCCGTTGTTCAGCTCCACCAAGTCTTCTTCGCTGGAGACGATCAGTTCCGCATCGATGCTGATCTCGCCGAACTCGTTGACCAGCACCGCTGTGCGCATCCCTTTCTGGTTGTTGAGGATGTGGTTGAGAAGGGTGGTTTTCCCACTGCCCAAAAAACCTGTGATGATGGTGACAGGTAAGCCTCGCTTAGGCACTTCGATGGTTGCGGTCATAGAGTGGCAGCGATCCGATATAGAGGGAACTCTTCCACTTTATCCTCTTGTCCTCATTGCCCTAGCTGTCTGAAGCCGATTAAACCCTTCAGATGCGATCAGTAGAGCCTTTGCGCCTCGGCATTGGCGGC
>NZ_JANSIB010000040.1:14696-20440 GCF_047461895.1 Synechococcus sp. R55.8
ACTTCCACCTGGTTGCCCGGCTCTAGGCTGACGCGGAACTGTTGGGCGCCTGCCGGCAAGGGATCCGGTGTCAGATCGGGCAGGTTGGCAAAGGGGGTTTCGGCGCGACGCTCCCGGGCCAGCGCATCCTCCGGCTCGGCGGCCAGGGGGGATCCCGTCCTATCCACCGTTACCCGGTAGACCAAGCTCTCTGGCCAATCGGGGGGAGACTGCCACTGCTCTGCCAAAATGTCTCGCAGACGGGAAAGGGGATCCGCCCCTGCTGCCTCTCTTCCCGCTGTTGGGTCAGATTCTTGGAGGGATGTGGCCAAAGGCTGCGATTGACCCGTCAAGGCAGGGATGGTGAGCTGCTCTTGCGGGGAAGGGGAAGCTGTGGGATCCCTAGGGGGGCGACTGGCCCAGATCCCAACACCGGCCACAACTGCGATCCCGCCCACCAGCAGGGCCGCGATCCCAGTGGGCTGTCGATACCAAGCCCGCGTCACCGGAGTTCCCAGATTGGCCAGTTGGGGAATGTCATCCGCCACCTGGGAGAGGTTCTCCAGCAGGTCGTACAACTGCGTCATCGACAAATCCACCTGCGCGATGCGATCTTCCCCTTGGCGCACCGTGAGACGATGAAAAATAAAATCAAGCGGACGGATGGCCACGGTACCGCTGAAGGTTCCCTTGGGTTCCCCACTCAAGTGGGATCCCACGTAGCGGTCGATTACGGTGATCAAATCGTTGAGCCAAACGTTATCGCCGTGTAAAGTTTTGACTGTCTCCCCCTGGCGGATTTCCAACTGACACTCGAAGCTGCGCTGGATGGCTTGCAGCGGCGGCGTTGCAGAGGAGTCTGAAGAATTGGAATCGGCAGGGGCTTCTCCCCGTACAGTCAGCGTAGAAGTGGGCTGTTGATAGGTGTGGCTAACCAGGGTAAGGTTGGGCATGGCAACTGCGGGCGAACAACACGGGTAGAGGGCTACAGAGGCGATAATTGACAAAACTGCCTCAAGAAGAGGGTGAGGCATCGGGGCCGGAGCTGTGGGCTACCCCCTCTTCTTCCAGATCGCTGCCGGCAGGCAAATCCATCTCAGGACGGCTGAGCAAGGCTTTCCACAGGCGCTGAGCGCCTTTCGGGCTACTGTAGAACATCAGCTCAATCAAGATGCGCAGGGCCAGCTCGGTGAGGCTATTCTCATCGCGCACGTCCCCATCCACCATGCGGCTGCGGTAGTGGGAGAGGAATTCATCCAAGTAATCTCCCACCAGCGGCTGACGGAAGGGGCTGAGCTCTTGATCGACAGCGGCTTCCAGTTGCTCCAAGGTGCTGCGGATACGGGCTTGTTGCTGAGCAGCCAGATAGGCAATCACCATCACCAGGGCACGGGCCTCTTCGATATCGACCTTTTTGCGCCCACCGCTGCTGCGGCGCAAGGGGTTAGCATTGCGCAGTCGCCAGAGAGTCACCCGATCGCCAATCTGCTCTTCCAAGTTGAGGGCTTTGGCTGCAGCCAGAACCGCTTCGGAACTTTCTCCGCTCAGGGACTCCAACCCCAGCAGTAGCAAGTCCAACTGGGCTTTGATGGTACCGGTGGCTGTGTTCAGGCCAACGGGCCGACTGTCTAACTGAATGTGCTTGTGTTCCACCGTCACGCTGTCAATGGGAGCTTTGGGTTTCGACGAAACTCTATGATCTCCTGTCCAAGCCAAACCTGCAACCTACCTCCCTGCGCTCTAGTCTAAAAGACTTTGGGCATGCTAGACTGCTCGCCAGCCTGCCGAGAGTTGAGCTCTCAGGGTTCTTCCCCAAAACGGGGTAACTCTGGATGCATCTTAGACCAATAAGAATGGGTTTTCTGGGCCGGTTTCTGTTTCGGCAACACCCCTACTCCTAGCTGAACTTGGGCTTTTGGACTCAGGGGGATGGCTACTTATAATGGGGAAAGCAGCTGCTGCTTTGGCCTTTAAGAGCTAAGTGACTACCCACCTTTATTGAGTTTCCCTTTTGTTGACACCAGCGACTCTAGGTGCAGCTTGATTCATCATGGCCTCTTCTGCTCGCTGCAGTACTCAGCCTGTCCCTGTTCACTGGGTCTTGATCTTCAGGGATCGATTGGGGCAGAGGGGGGTTGTTCTGGATAGTATCTATTACTCAGTGGGACGGTCTAAAGACAATCATATTCGCCTTTACGATCCCTGCGTCTCTCGGAAACACGCTTCCCTCATCCGCATCCCAGGTTCAGGGCCAACTGCACAGGGATCCCTGCAGTACAGCTACATGGTATTCGATGGCAGTCCGGGATCCAGGCCCAGCACCAATGGCCTATTCGTCAACGGAAAACGGGTTTTGTCCCATCGCCTTCAGCTCCTAGATAAGATAAGGTTTGGGCCGAACGTAACAGCAATTGTGGAGACAACGGATCGACTCAGCCCGGAAACCCTAGCCAAGTTATTGCAGCCTCTGGATGCTGCTAGCTCTACATCCCCATCCACCTTTGATTTTAATAAAGACACGGAGCCGAACCCGGAAAACCTGGCTCAGCCAGAGGAAGAGGATTTCACTGTTGCCTAAGCCAACCCAACCAGTCTTCTGAATCCTCCTGTGCCCCCCATCCCACCTGCTCTGAGCGGCTACTGGCAAAATGCCTTTGACCTAGAAGCCCATCTGGGATCCTTCCTGGGCCTTGGGGCTGCCGATCTGCGGGAGAAACTGCGGGCAGGGCAGCAGCAATTGGCGGAGTTGGGCCGGCGAGACTTTGGCTGGGATCGGGCAGATGCGTTTTATCGGGATCAGGTGAGATCCGCCTATCTGCTGGATTTGGCGGCTTGGCACCTGAGCAGCACCGACTACATCGGCGATACCTTACGCCTGGTGGCGGATCATGCCCGCGGGTTGGTGTTGGATTTTGGCGGCGGCATCGGCACCCATGCTATCGGGGCGGCCCTCTGCGCAGCGGTGGATCAGGTGATCTTCTGGGATATCAACCCCATCCATCGGCAGTTTGTGCAATGGCGGGCGGAAAAGCTGGGCTTAACCGAGCGCATCCACTGTCCAGAAAACTTCCCAGAAGAGATCTTTTTTGACACGGTCATCTGCTTCGATGTGGTGGAACATCTGGCGGATCCGGCAGCGCAGTTGCGGCAGTTTTACGACTGGCTCAAGCCGTCAGGTAAGCTTTTGATCAACTGGTACTTTTTCAAGGGGTTTAACGGCGAGTTTCCTTTTCACCTGGACGACCCGCAAAAGGTAGAGCAATTCTTTCAGGTGCTGCAAAGCTGTTTTTTGGAGGTGTTTCACCCCTATTTCATTACCGCCCGCTGTTACCGCAAGTGGGATAAAAGCTGAGATTGGAGAAAACCAAGGTGCTGCGCTATTTGCGGATATTGTGGCTGTTTTGGAGCACCTCAATCGCGGCAGAAATGGAGTACCGTGCCAATTTTTTCTTTGCCAGCCTCAGCAGTCTGGGTGGCTTGGGATCCGCTCTGTTTGGGCTGTCGTTGTTTTACCAGCAGGGGCACCGGCTGGGCGGTTGGAGTTGGCCGGAAGCCCTCATCGTGTTGGGGGTGTTCACCATTCTGCAGGGGGTGTCGGCCAGTCTCTTTAACGTCAACCTCAATCGCATTGTGCAGCAGGTGCAGGAAGGCACCTTGGATTTTGTTTTGCTAAAGCCAATAAGCAGCCAGTTTTGGCTGTCGGCCAGGGTGTTTTCCCCCTGGGGCCTGGTGGATATCGGCTTTGGCCTGTTGCTGATTCTCTACGCCGGGATCCAGCTCCATTTGCCTGCTTGGGCCTATGCTCTGGGGCTGCTGCCTCTGCTGCTGGGGCTGATCATCCTCTACAGCCTCTGGTTTATGTTGGGAGCCACCAGCATTTGGTTTGTGAAAATCTACAACGTGACCGAGGTGTTACGGGGCTTGGTAGAGGCAGGGCGGTTCCCGATGGTGGCTTATCCGGTGGCCTACCGCGTGTTTTTCACCTTCGTCGTGCCGGTGGCTTTCTTGACCACCATCCCGGCGGAGACCCTGCTGGGGCGAGCCCAATGGCCGTGGCTGCTGGGATCCGCTCTGCTGGCGGCAGGGCTGTTGTGGGGATCCCATCTCTTCTGGCGCTTTGCCCTGCGCTTTTACACCAGCGCTTCCAGTTAAAGTCTGGGCCAAAAAGCTTGGATCCCAGGCATCCGAGTTCTGGGGAGTTGAGTAATTTCTACAGACGCGCCCCATGCGCTGCCATCGCAGAGAACAACTGCCTTCAGTACAAGGCAGAGGGAATCGCAGAGTTCTCTGGGTTGAGGGCAAAAAAGTTTTCACTGCAGCGCTTTGCAGCCACAGGCTCTGTGGTTTAGGGGGGCTTGTCTGTCAGTGGTTTTGATGGTTTGTCGATCTTTTGAGGAGCCTGTTCAATGCACAAACACACAAGCTTTGTAGCAGCATCTGTGATAGCCGGCAGTTTTGCTCTCTTGGGCTGTGGCAGCAGCACTTCGTCTTCGATGATGCCTTCCCAAGCGGATTTGGTGGCTTTGAGCAGCGGCAACCGCCTCACCTTTATCCGCTCTGCCGATGCCTTTGTGCAGGGATCCCTGACGGTAACAGGAGTGAACGGCAACCTCATTGGTATCGATGTGCGTCCTGCCAACCGGCTGCTTTACGGGCTGACCGACACCAGCATCCTTTACACCATCAACTTGCAGACCGGTGTCGCTACCGTGGCCAGCACTCTGTCGGTTCCCTTCACCGCGGGCACGCTTTCTGGCATGGATTTCAACCCTGTTCCGGATCGGCTGCGCTTGGTGGGAGCCAATGGCCAGAACTTCCGCATCAATGTGGATACGGGCGAAGTGATCCAAGATAGACCTTTGGCCTTTGGCCCAATGGAACTACAGGGATCCCAGCCGGCCATCACCGCCGCCTACACCAACAATGTGGCGGGTGCCCAATCCACGCGGCTGCTGAACATCGACGGGCAACGGAACCTGCTGGTGTTGCAGAATCCCCCCAACGATGGGGTTCAGGTGCCCATTGGCCCTCTGGGGGTGAACTTCGGCCCTATGGGTGGGTTTGACATCCGTACTGCTGATGGAGTGGATACCGGCTTTGCCATCGGCGGCTCCACCTTGTATCGAATTGACCTAAACACCGGTCGGGCCACATCCCTGGGCACCCTGCCGGGTGGGCCGTTCTTTGGCTTGGCCGCCCTCTAGGAAAGCCGATTCCCATTTGCCTATCTAAATCAAGGTTAATCAACATTAATCAATGTTTTGGATTCATTGATTTGGAACCAATTGTTGGAATCGTTTTGAGATCGTTGCTGCTGTTGATCCTTGACCCGGCCCGATCCCAGCTCAGGATTGGGCCTTCTATTTCCCCACAAGTCAGGGTTGACCTTCGCCTATGCAGACGATAAATTATGAAAGCCGCTGCCCTGCTTGGATTACTCTGGGCGATGCTTGTGCCTCTGCAGTTTCTCTCTCTCTTCCATCCCGTTTCCTCTTCCCGCTCATGAAGATCGAGGGCGACAAAGCTGAGGGATCCCTGCAGGAAAAAACCGATGCAGAGGTGTTTGCAGCCCTAAAAGCAGGCCGGTCACAAGCTCTGGCCATTCTCTACGACCGACATGCCGGCTTGGTGTATGGAATTGCCTGTAAAATGCTGGGCAACACTGCCGAGGCCGAAGATCTCACCCAGGATATTTTTTTGAACTTGGCTCGTTCCTGATACATTTACGCTGAACACTGCTGAACATCACTGTTCAACTATGCAGC
>NZ_JANSIB010000041.1:0-13922 GCF_047461895.1 Synechococcus sp. R55.8
CGAGACGACTGCGCAAGGAGCCATCCATGCGTAGCGTGGTAGGAATCTCCGGCCTAAAGGCCGGGGAGGATGTCAATGCTTGTTTCCCGTACTGCTCAGCCACAGCCTCTGGCCGTTCCTGGAACGCACTACGCGCCCACCAGTAGCAAGCGCACCGTCTTGGCATGTAGCTGGCGCTGCTTTCTGACCGCTATCTTGGAGGTCTGAAACTTGAGCAGCAAGACAATAAACCAAGACAATAAACAATGTCAAGTAATGTCAAAGAAAATGTTAAAGAATAAATGTCAAAGTTGTCCACCCAGAACCTGGCCGCCTTGGCGCTCATCCCGCAAGTCTTGAATGGGCCAACGCAAACAATGACTGCCACTTTCTGGTTTGGTACGGGACTGCCTTCGCCCGATCTGGTAGAGAAGGCAAGATGTGGTGAGTAGCTACTTGCATCCAGGTGGACGCTCGCCTTCTAAAGACTTCAGAGAATCTAGGGTGCGGTTATAAACAAACCGAGCTGTTCCCAACCACTGCTGCAGCGTCTGTCGCTGTTGTGCTGTCGGATACATCTCGTCCCCCAATCTTTTTGCCGGCGCCGGAGATGGAAACTTGCCGGTTGTCTCACCGCCATTTGGAATGGCCAACTGCAAGCCCAAAATCTGGGGGCGCGCAGGGAGGCCGAGACCTCCCTGCTTGTATACTTCTCTTGCGGCTGAGCTGAGCTCGAGGCCAAGCATGATCCCACCGCAAACTGCTATTCCCCAAGGGGCTGAGATCCTCTGCATCGGCACAGAATTGCTTTTGGGAGAGATCACCAATACCAATGCCCAGTACTTGGCAGCCGAGTTGGCGCAACTGGGGATCCCCCACTATTACCAAACGGTGGTGGGGGATAACGAGGCCCGCATTCACCACGCGCTGGAGGTGGCCTGTGGTCGTTCCAGCTTGATTCTGATCACCGGGGGTTTGGGGCCGACGCCGGACGATCTCACCCATGAGGCGCTGGCTTCCTTTTTTGGGGCGGAGATGGTGGAGCACCCCCAAGTGTGGGAAGAGATCCTGCAAAAGTACGGGCAGCGGGGCCTTGTGCCCTCGCCGAGCAATCGCAAGCAGGCTTTTCTGCCCCGGGGAGCGAGGGTGTTGCCCAACCCGCTGGGCAGCGCCTGTGGCCTCATCTGGCAGCCCCGGCCCGACCTGCACATTCTCACCTTCCCTGGGGTGCCGCGGGAGATGCAACACATGTGGCGGGAGACCGCCGTGCCTTATCTGCGCTCCATCGGCTGGGGAAAAGAGGTGTTCTACAGCCGGGTACTGCGCTATTGGGGCATTCCCGAATCGACGCTGGCCGAACGGCTGGGATCCCTGTTGGCGGGGGAAAACCCTACGGTGGCTCCCTACGCCAGCCAGGGGGAGGTACGCCTGCGGGTTACCGGACGTGCTCCCAGTCGTGAAGAGGCCCAAGCCTTGATCGCCCCGGTGGTGGAGCAGATTTTACAGATTTCTGGAGAAGACTACTTCGGCAGCGATGACGCCACCTTGGCCGGTGTGGTGGGGGAGCTGTTGCTGCAACGGGGTCAAACTCTGGCGGTGGCAGAATCCTGCACCGGCGGGCTGCTGGGGCAGTTGGTGACCGGGATCCCGGGCAGCTCCCGCTACTTTGTGGGGGGGATCGTGGCCTACGACAACCGCATCAAGGAGCAGCTTTTACAGGTGAATCCGGAAACCCTGCGACAGCACGGGGCCGTGAGCGAGGCGGTGGCCGCCCAAATGGCGCTGGGGGCCAAGCAAGTCCTGGGCTCCAACTGGGCCTTGAGCATCACCGGCATTGCCGGGCCAGAGGGAGGCACCGCCACCAAGCCAGTCGGTCTTGTGTATCTGGGTTTGGCGGATCCGCAAGGGAAGGTGGAAGTACACGAGTACCGGTTTGGCAGCCTGCGCGGCAGAGAGGGGGTGCGTTGGTGGAGCGCCCAGACGGCTCTGGATCGCTTGCGGCGGCGCTTGCTCTGCTACCCCCTTTAGGGGGGATCCAGTCTCTCGGGGTTGGATCCCTGAGTAAGCTGGGGGAGCAGATGGATCCAACCGATCTCCAGAAGCAGACCCTACCAGGCAAGGAGCAAGCCGATGATCCCCGATGCCGTCCAGGCGGGCAAGGAAGCCCTGCGGCAGGGCCGCCTTCAAGAGGCCATCCAACTTTTTGAAGGCTACCTGGCCCAATCCCGTCAGCAGGACAAAGCATTAGGGATCCCGGCAGACTCATCTGACGGCGAAGCCCTGGAAGCCCAAATGAACCTGGTGCGGGCCTACCACCAGTTGGGCCAGACGGAGAAGGCACGGTCCCTCTGCCTAGAGCTGCTGCAACACCCCAACCCCCAGGCGCAAGGCTGGGCCAAGAAGATCTTGCTTCGCCTGCCCACTGCAACAGAGTCCCTGGCTGCTCCGTCCGCCAAACCTGTCGAACCGCGTTCTGCTCCCCCAGAGGAGCCGTCTCCTGGAGCGGGATCCCTGTCCACCCGTCAACGGGCCGCCCAACTGGGTATGAAGATCCCCCTGCCGGAGCGGGCCGGCCCCCTGCATTGGGCCAAGTGGGGATCCCTGGGGGTGGGCATTGTCTTCCTTTGGTGGCTGAGCTTTGTGTTGGTAGGCAGCCATCTGGATTTTGGCCGGCTGAGTTTTCCGCGGCAGCTTTGGTTTTTGCAGGGGTTGCTGCCCTGGCTGCGCAATGGCCTGCGGTGGTTGGTGGCCGGCAGCCTGGCGGTCAACTTTGGAGTAGGCCTTCTCTTTTTTGCCCCCTGGCTGATGGATCAGCTCCACCAACGGCTGCACAAGTTGCGTTGGGCCAGGCTTGGCGAAATCGAACGCCACAGCCCCGAAACGGCGCGCCTGCTGCAGCGCATCTGTGCCCAAAACCAGCTAAAACAGCCCCGACTGGGGGTGATCCCGGATGCTGGGCCGCTGGCCTTTGTTTACGGCACTTTTTCTGATGGCTGCCGCATTGTGGTCACCCAAGCCCTGTTGCAGCAGCTTTCTGAGGATGAGATTGCCGCCGTCTACGCCCAGGCCCTGGGGCGAATTGTTAATGGAGATATCCTGGTCATGACCCTGCTGGGATCCCCGATTCAACTGGTTTACCTGGCCTTGGAGCAGGTGAGCAAGCTGGGGGAGGGGCGCGGCCAAAGTCGGCGGCGGGATCTGATCGGGCATGTGGCCCCTCTGCTCTACCTCATCTACACGGTGCTTTCCTATCCCCTGTTTTTCCTCTCCCGCCTGGGCACCTACCATGCCGACCATTTTGCCGTACAGGCAACCGGCAACCCGAACGGGCTGATCGCTGCTCTGCTCAAATCGGCTGCCGGCTTACAAGAGGCCCACAAAAACGACCGCCGACCTTCCTCGCTGTTGCACTGCACCCGCCTGTTCAGCTTTTTGGACTTCAAAACCATCGCCGCTGCCAGTGCTGCCGCCCGCCTCCAGGATCCCTCCCAAGCTGGCCAAGTCTTTCTTTGGGATCAAATCAACCCTTGGGCCCGCTGGATGCAGGTCAATTCCAGCCATCCGCTGCCGGGGCACCGCTTCAAGGTCTTGGCGGGATATGGAGAGCGGCTGCGCCTCCTGCCGGAGCTGAGCCTGGGATCCGGGTCCAAATTGGATGTGGCCCGCCTGCAAAGCCGGTTTTGGCTGGATCTGGCCATCTACGCAGCCGAAGTGGTCGGGATCCTCATTGGCTGGCTGGTGGGGCTGATCCTCTACCTGCTGCTGCAAAACCGTCTCGATCCCAAGGTGATCGCGGCAGCAGCGGTGGTGGGCTACGGGGTGGGCTTGTGGGCCAAAGCGGGGTTGATGTACGGGGGATCCCTGCCGGCAAGGCCGACGGATGTGCTCAGCTTGCTGGCGGATCCCGACGCGGATCCCCGCCGCGGACAATGGGTGGAGCTGGAGGGGGAGTTGGTGGGACTGGGCCCCTCCGGCTATCAACTGGGGGCAGAGCTGAAGCTGCAAGAGGCCACAGGGCTGATCCCGGTGCGCTTTACTTCCCCTTTGGGGCCGGTGGGCAATGTCTTTTCCGGCCTGAAGCGGATCCGCGCCCTGGTGGGCCGGCGCGTCAAAGTGGTGGGCTGGTTCCGCCGCGGCAATACTGCTTGGGTGGATCTGGCCTACGTCCAGGTGGGATCCAATAAGCTGCACAGCCGACCGCGCCTTTGGCTGGTTGTGTTCGGCTTGGGAGTCATCCTGCTGGGGATTTGGGGGGCGTTCTATTTCCCCAACTTGGCCTCTTACCTGCGGCGGTGGTGAGCCAGGCTCTCTTCCAGTTGGCTGAGAAAACTAGCGGCGAGAGGGCGTTAACTGTGCCTTGCGCAGGCGCACCGACTGGGGCGTGATCTCCACCAGCTCATCCTCGCCGATGTATTCCAAAGCCCGCTCCAGGTTCATCTCCACCGGCGCTTGCAAGTGCACCAGCTCCTCCCCGCCTGCAGCCCGGTGGTTGGTCAGTTGCTTGGTCTTGCAGACGTTCAGCTCCAAGTCCTGGGGACGGTTGTGCTCGCCCACGATCATGCCCTTGTAAACGCGGGTACCTGGCGTAATAAAGAATACACCTCGATCTTCCGCATTCTTGAGGGCATAGGTAGTGGCCACCCCTTCTTCAAAAGCAATCAGCACCCCGTTGCGGCGCATTTCCATCTCAGAGGTCAGGGGACGGTATTCCAAAAAGCTGTGGCTCATGATCCCCTCGCCGCGGGTGATGCGGATAAACTCCCCCCGAAAGCCGATCAGCCCTCGCGCCGGAATGACAAACTCCAGCTGAGCCCGACCATCGGATCCCACCATCATGTTCTGCATTTCTCCCCGCCGTTGCCCCAGTCGCTCGATACAAGCCCCCACCGTCGCTTCCGGCACATCCAGCACCAAACACTCATAGGGCTCATAGGGCTGGCCGTTGACCTCGCGGAAAATTACCTTCGGTTGCCCCACCTGAAACTCATAGCCTTCCCGCCGCATGGTTTCTAGCAGGATGCCCAGGTGCAGCTCGCCTCGCCCCGACACCAAAAAGCGATCCGGCGAATCGGTTTCTTCCACCCGCAGCGCCACGTTGGTTTCCAGCTCCCGCATCAGGCGCTCCCGCAGTTGCCGCGAAGTTACAAAAGTACCCTCTTGCCCGGCGAAGGGGGAGTCGTTGACGCAGATCATCACCTGCAATGTGGGCTCGTCCACTTTGATGAGCGGCAGAGCCTGGGGATTTTCGGGAGAGGTGAGGGTATGGCCGATGTTGGCCTCGGCAAACCCCGCCACGGCGACAATGTGGCCGGCGGTGGCTTCCGTCAGCTCGATGCGCTGCAGCCCCTGAAAGCCGAACAGCTTGGTTACTTTGCCCTTGGCGATGGATCCATCCTCTTTCACCACTGCCAATGGATCCCCCAGGCGGATGGTGCCGTTGTGGATCTTGCCGATCACAATCCGGCCCAGGTATTCCGAATACTCCAGCGTGGTGACCTGCAGTTGCAGCGGCTTGCCGGGATCCCCAATGGGAGGTGGGACATGCTTGAGAATGGCCTCGAAAAGAGGCTTCATATCCAGGGATCCGCTGTACTTCCCTTCCAGAAAGTCTTTGAGATGGGCTTCTTCCAGGGCAAAGCCGCGCAACCCAGAGGCAAATAGATAGGGGAAGTCGCACTGGTCTTCGTCTGCCCCCAGCTCCAAGAACAAATCCAGCACCTTGTCGACGGCTTTGTAGGGCTCGGCGCGAGGCCGATCAATCTTGTTGACCACCACAATTGGGCGCAGGCCCTTCTCCAAGGCTTTGCGCAGCACAAAGCGGGTTTGCGGCATCGGGCCTTCGTTGGCATCCACGATCAACAAGCAGCCCTCCACCATCCCCAGCACCCGCTCCACCTCGCCCCCGAAATCGGCGTGGCCAGGGGTGTCGACGATGTTGATCAAGGTTTCGCCGTAGCGGACGGCTGTGTTTTTGGCCAAGATGGTAATGCCCCGCTCCCGCTCCAGCGTGTTGGAGTCCATCACACAGGTGGGAATGTCTTCCCCCTCCCGAAAGATGCCCGCCTGGCGTAACAGGGCATCCACAAGGGTAGTTTTGCCGTGGTCGACGTGGGCGATGATGGCAACGTTGCGGATGGGGAGTGACATATTAACCATTGACCAGCAGGATGTCGCCCTACAAGCAGGAGTGCCTTAGGGATTTCTTTACAACTCTAACGCAAAGGAGCGTTACGTTGCTAAACACTCCTGGCTTTGGGCTTAGCCCCAGCACTCCCAAAGGGTTATCCCGACTGCCTCAATATCCAGAGGGATCCCCTACATATCGGCGCCGCGCAGATAGAGCAGCAGGATGACCGCCGGGCCTGCCAAGACAATCAAGGCCAGCAGGGCCAACTGCACAAAAACTTCGTATTGTCCGAACATAATCCCAGATCCTGTGGCTTACGCTTTGTATCCTAAGGGGTGCCCTCCACCCCAGATGGGAGAGCTGTTACAATTCTTCAAGTCATGCGCTCTTCGCCAAGGGATCCCTAGCGCTCCTGCTGGGCTTGAAACACCACCGGATCCAGGTTGAACAGTTCCTGCAAGATCCGCATGGCTGCCCGCCGCGCCTCAATATCCCGTTTGGCCCGCAGTTGCACCATCGGGTCGTGCAGGATCTTGTTGACGATGCCGCGGGTCAAGGCGTCGATCACCTCCAGGTGCTTCTCGGCAAAGTCCTTGCCCAGGCGGGAGAGAGCTTTTTCCATCTCCTGCTCGCGGATGGACTCCACCTTGTGGCGCAGGCTGGAAATGGTGGGCACCGTCTCCAGAGAACGCCACCACTCCATGAATTGATCCACCTCTTCTTCCACCAGGGCTTCGGCAGCCAGAGCCAGCTTTTGCCGTTGGGCGCGGTTTTCTTCCACGATGCGGGAGAGGTGATCCACATTGAACACCTGTACCCCCTTCAGCTTTTCCACATCGGGATCGATGTTGCGGGGCACAGAGATATCCACCAACAACAGCGGCTGATCCGGCTGCAGCACCCCTGCCAGTTGCTGGTAGGTGAGGATCGGCTGGGTGGCGCCGGTGCTGGTGAAGACCAAGTTGGACTCGGCCACACTGTTCAGCAGCGACTCCCAAGGCAGCACCTGGATCGGCTGCTCGAATTGCTTGGCCAGGGCTTCGGCCCGCTCCAGGGAGCGGTTGACCACCGTGATATCGACTGCCCCTTTGGCCAACAGGTGCTGCACCAACAGACGGGCCATTCTCCCCGCCCCCACCACGGTAACTTTGCCCTGAGAGAGGGATCCCTGCTCTTGCAGAGCCAACTCCACCGCTGCCGAGCTGATGGACATGGCGCCGGTGCCGATCTCCGTTTCGGTACGGACGCGCTTGCCGGCGGTAATGGCTGCCTTAAAAAGGCGATTGAGGATGCGATCCATGCCGTTGCAGGCTTGGCCCAGTTGCTGGGCTTTTTTCACCTGCGAGAGGATCTGCCCTTCTCCCAGCACCAAGCTATCTAGCCCGGCAGCCACCCGCATCAGGTGGGTTACCGCATCCTGGTAAAGAAGGGTAAACAGGTGCGGACGCAGTTGGGGCAAGGGGATCCCTTTCAGCTCAGCCAAGAACTGCATCGTCTGCCGGACACCACTCTCCATTTCTGAGGTGACGATGTAGACCTCCAGCCGGTTACAGGTGCTGAGGATCGCAGCCTCCTCAATGTGGGGGTGGGCGCGAAGCTGCTGGATCGTCTCTCCCACCTCCGCCTCCGCGATGCTGAGGCGCTCCCGAATCTCCACAGGAGCTGTGCGATGGCTAAGACCGACAACCGCGATAAACATGCCTCTCCGTCGTCTGTACAGCAACAGCAAAAGTTATTAAAAACAAAAACTCTGAACAAAAGCAAATATTGTTTCAGAAAGAAGGCAAAAGCTGTAACCGATATGGGGGATCCCTTGACTCGGTTCCAGCAAGCTTAGGTAACTTTTCTCAGCCTACCTAAACCCTAAGACCAGTATCGAACCGGTTTTGCCGGATTTTGCTGAAGAGTTATTACGTTTTCACGGGTTGGGGCTTGATAGATTTCGTAACTTTCCCAAAAAGGCAAGGGCGACCTTCACCAGGGGAAAGCCGCCCCGATCTGCGAGGATTTAGATAGGGATCCCTTAGCGCAGCTGCAGTCCGCGGGGCTGCTGGCCATCTTTCATGTGGATGGTATCCACAAAGCGCACCGTGCGGGATTGGCTGGAGATCACCAAGGTCTCGGTGCGGGCCCCGCCCCCAAAGAAACGTACCCCGCGCATCAAGTCGCCATCCGTGATCCCGGTGGCAGCAAAGAGCACTTCCTTGCCACTGGCCAGCTCTTCACACTCCCACACCTTGTCGGGATCCTCAATGCCTTTTTCTTTGAGTTCCCGTCGCGTTTCCTCCACAGGCGGCAGGTAAGTGCCCGCCTGAACTACTTCGGGATCGTAGATCAGCCGACCTTGGAAGTGGGCGCCCAAGCACCGCAGAGCAGCTGCCGAGATCACTCCCTCAGGAGCAGCCCCGATCCCCATCAGGGCATGAATGCCGGTGCCATTGAAGCCTGCCGAGAGAGCCGCCGAGATGTCGCCATCGGTAATCAGCTTCACCCGCGCCCCCGCCTCTCGAATTTGGCGAATCAGATCGAGGTGGCGCTTGCGATCCATGACCACCACCGTCAGATCCGACACCTCCCGATCCAGGCTTTCGGCGATGATCTTGAGATTTTTCTCTGGCGGATAGTCGATGTGCACCTTGCCCTTGGCCTGGGGCGGAGCCGCCAGCTTTTGCATGTAGATGTCCGGGGCGTGGAGAAGGCCGCCTTTCTCGGAGATGGCCAGCACCGCCATAGAGCCGTTTTGGCCTTTGGCCACCAGGTTGGTGCCCTCGCAGGGATCCACAGCGATGTCAATCTCCACCAGCTCTTCCACACGGCAGAACTGCTCAGCATCCGGGCGGGTACAGATGCCCACCTCTTCGCCGATGTAGAGCATTGGGGCCTCATCGCGGGTTCCTTCCCCAATCACAATTCGACCGCGCATGGGGATCTGGTTGAGTTTTTCCCGCATGGCCTCTACAGCCACCTGGTCGGCGGTCTTGTTGTCCCCTTTGCCCATCCAGCGGGCGGCGGCAATGGCAGCCTGCTCCACAACTTCGATGATCTCTAGCCCCAACTTGTTGTCCACGGTGTGCCCCCTTGCTGATCTCAGAATGGTGAAGGCCAACTTAAGGATATCTTCAGACTCTTCCTCTCAGTTTACCAGGGCAGGCTTCTCCTCGAGATCCGATTCTCTCAACCCCTATAAGCTGAGAGAACAAATCCCCCAAAGCTAGACAGAAAGAGCGATCCCCGTCTTGGCGGCTCGCTATTGCCGCTTGGGGATCAGGGATGGTAGCCTATTTTAAGGGCAATAAGTTTTTCTTAACACCATTAAAAAAACGCAATGAAAAGATACGCTTTTGTCAACCGTTCCGGACAGGTTCAGGTGATCCGCACGATCCCCGGCCACTGGGAGCGCACCCTCTTTCCCGGCCAGCAGGCGATTTTTGAGGCGGAGCCGGACGACTATCTGGAAGTCTACAGTTGCTGCTGCTCCACCGCCATCCTGGAAGAGCGCCGCCTCTGTCGCTATCTGGTGGATTCTTCCTCGCCTGAGGTTGACCTCTACCTGTGGTCATCTTCGCAACGGGGAACTCTGGCGGATGCGTTGAATGGTTGACAGGCTCTAGCGGCTGGCTGCCCCATAGGGGCAAGAGGACTGGGTTTGCCCAGGATAACTAGATTGGGGATCGCTTCTCCTGAGGCCGATCCCCGGATTTTTCAGAGGGCGGATGCGGATCTGGAGAAGGGACATCGGGGGGACGGGTCAGGCAACTGCCCCGCGCAGCATTGCGAAAGGTATCGATGCGCTCCACGCAATTTTGATGGCCGCAATAGGGGCAATACAGGCGATCCCCAGGTTGGGGCTCCACATCGGCCTGGCTCCACCACCGCCGACAGCGGTCACAACAAAAGTGATAGAGGAACTCCAGCGCCACTCTCATGGGATCCCTTGCAGAGCTGAGCCGATCAGCATGGAAAAATGGGCATTATCCGGATCCCGGCAGTTGGGATCCGTCGCTATCTATCGAGTTAAGGCAGAGTCATTATGAGTATGGTATGTTAGGTTTGGTTTACATTTGCACTTTACCGCAAGGAGCGTTGATTTATGTCTCAGGAAGGATGCCTGCGAGTGGGGCAGCCCGCTCCCGATTTTTCCGCCACCGCCGTCTATGACATGGAATTCAAGACGGTGAAGCTCTCCGACTACCGGGGTAAGAAGTATGTGGTGCTGTTCTTCTACCCCTTGGACTTCACCTTTGTCTGCCCAACGGAGATCACGGCCTTTAGCGACCGCTATGACGACTTTGCCAAGCTGGATACCGAGATCCTGGGTGTTTCAGTGGATAGCGAATACTCTCACCTGGCCTGGATTCAAACCGACCGCAAGGCTGGAGGGGTGGGTGAGCTGAGGTATCCTCTGGTCTCTGACCTGAAAAAGGAGATCAGCGCTGCCTACAATGTCCTGGATCCGGAAGCGGGTGTGGCGCTGCGCGGCCTGTTCATCATCGACAAAGAAGGGATCATCCAGCACGCCACCATTAACAACCTGGCCTTTGGCCGCAGTGTGGATGAAACCTTGCGCACCCTGCAAGCTATCCAATACGTGCAATCTCACCCAGATGAAGTTTGCCCGGCCAACTGGCAGCCCGGCCAGAAAACCATGCACCCCGACCCAGTGAAATCCAAGGAGTTCTTCGCGGCGATTGCCAAGTAGGTTGGCCCAGATCCTGCCTCAGGGATCCCGGGCTTTTTCGGGTATGGCTCCAGCCCCGGGTGGGCTGGGGCTTTTCTTCGCCAGGGGCAGCCCGACTCTTCCCAAAAGGGACAAGCAACAGCAGAGGGGCTGGGGGTGAGGGCCGTCGGCAACCGCTCCAGAACCAGGTGCCCGCGAACAAATAAAGATCCCCTGAATTGACCAGGGGATCCGACAAGACAAGGGCCGCTGGACTTAGTCCCAGGGTTTCCCGCCGGTGAACTTGTAGGTAATCGGCTCCTTGTTTTTGCCGATGTTGCGATCCACTTTGCCGATGGGCTCGCGGCCTTCGTTGACCTTCTCGGGAAAGACGCCGTCTTTGGGATGCACCAACACAGGCTCCCCCCCCGCGGGAATGCGGAAGATCTGGTAGTCGTTGATCTTGTAGTCGGATCTCAACTGGGCACCCAGCGCCAAACACTGCTCTTTGCGGGCAAAGGTGAGAAAGTTTTTGCCTTCCACCATTTCGGCAGCGCCGCCGGTGGGCATTTCAAACACCTGCCCCGGCTTGCCCGTCCAGGTGATGACGTATTTTTCTTCGGTTTCGGCTGCGCTCAACAGCCCCCCGGTGGATCCCCCAAATAGAGGCAGCTTTGCTCCCTGACGAGGATCGCCTTCCATCACAGCCATAGTCTACCTTTCTCAACTCGTTGTGGTTTGCGGTGGTTTGCCTTGTCCAAACCGCGGTTTGCGGCGCGAAGCACTTTGAATCTACCACTGACTCGATTTTTGGCCCCAGTTCCGCCTGGGAACTGTAATCTTTCGTAGCAGACCGGCTTGCTCTCGGACGGATCCCTGGGCGCCCTGTAGGCCACCATAGAACAAGCCGGAGACCCACAGCTTTCTGGAAAAGGAACAGCGCCCATGGCCCAGTGGTCCCTCCATCCCAGCTCGCAATCCAACGCTAGGGTCATTCTCATTCCCACCGCCTTTGGCCACGATACTCAGGCTCCGATGGCCATTCTCAATGCCGGTTCGGAGCTGTGTGCCTTCGAGCCGAGGTTGGGGATCGATGTGGATAAGCTGGCGGTGGCGCAGTTGCCGGGGCTGGTGGATGAGCCTCCCTACGGCATGTGTGAGGCGGCGGTGACTCAAGCTTGGAGACGACAACAATGGCCGGTGCTGTTGCCTTCGGTCTTGGCCGCCAGTTGGGGGGCCATTCGTGCCCTCTGGAAGCACTACCCAACTCTGAGTGTGGTGCATTGCAGCGCTCATGCCAACCTGATGCCGCCCCCAGAGATGACCCAGCCGGATCAAGATACAAGCTATGGCAGTGCTGCCTGGGTGGAGTTGCTCTATCAGCACAAGCTGCCGGTGATCCATGTGGGATTGCGCAGCGGCAGTGCGCGGGCCTACGCATGGCTGAAAGCCCACCACAGCCCAATATTCTGGGCCCAAGATGGCTGGGATCCCCAGCAGGTGGTGGCCTCTTTGCCGGATCAACCGGTGTTTTTGGTGGTGGACTGCAGTGTGCTGGATCCTTCCTTGGCGCCCGCGGTGCATCACCCAGAGCCAGGGGGGGTGAGTTGGCCGCAACTGTTGCAGACCTGTGAGGCCATCTTTGCTGCTCGTCCTGTGGTTGGCCTTTCGCTGGGAGGGGTGGCGGTGGGATCCGCAACACGGCAAACTGCTCGCGTGGTGGCCCGCCTGCTCAATTGGTTGCTGGCCTGCTATGCCCTCCACTCCCTGAAGGTGACCGCTCAACCGCAACCTGTCCAGACTGTTTAAGCTGCTCAGGTCTGAACATTCATTTGGGATGGTCGAATGAACCTCTATCGCCGAATAATCTTCCCGCGGCTGTTGGATTTAGCTCTCTCGGGGGAAGGGATGGAGCGCTATCGGCGGCAGCTTCTGGCTCATGTGCAGGGATCCGTTCTGGAGATTGGTTTTGGCACCGGCCTCAACCTATCCTGCTACCCAGAGCACATTCGAAAGATCACAGGGGTAGATCCCAATCCCGGCATGGGATCCCTGGCTCGTCGGCGCATTGCATCTTCTCCCATCGCCGTTGATTGGCAGGTGGCGGATGCCCAGAAACTGCCTTTTCCAAGCCAGAGTTTTGATAGCGTGGTCAGCACCTGGACATTGTGCAGCATTCCCAATGTGGCCAAGGCTTTAGGGGAAATCCGGCGGGTGTTGCGAGCGGGGGGCAAGCTGTTTTTTCTCGAACACGGCCTCAGTGAGGATCCCCAGGTGCAAAGATGGCAAAATTGTCTTAACCCTATACAAAAGGTAATCGCAGATGGCTGCAACCTAAACCGAGATATGGCTCGGTTGATCCAGGGAGCGGGGTTTCGGTTTGAGCAACTGGAGCGGTTTTATATGCCTGACCAGCCCAAGTTTATCGGCTACACCTATCAAGGCATAGCACTCCCTGACCCGGAAGGAAGCTGCGGATCCCAGGGGGCTTGAGCAGCCACCAATTTTCCAACAGCTCTCTACCTGTTCGCCTTTCTAATCACACAGTCTAATCACACAGTTGCAGACGGGATTGCGGCTGCCGCATGGCCGGGTCGATCTCGTAGGTCAGCTCAAAGTTGATCACCCGCCAGCGCTGAGGGGATCCACCCCTATCCTCTGGGATTTGGGAGCTGAAGCTGACGGGCAAGCCATAGAGGCGAGGTGGGCCAGGACGACGGTGGGATCCCTGCTCCAGATAAGGGGTGAGCAGCTGGCGGTAGCGCTCGGCCACGATCACCTGAGTGGCTCGCATTCCTTGCATGCGCAGCCGATCCAATTCTTCATGAATCTCAAAACGGATCCCATCGGCGTGGGTGTGCTGACGAAACCAGCGACCTTCCCAAAAGCGCCAGCGCCGTCCGGATTGCAGGTGTACCAGCTCCTCTTGTTCAGCATCCGCCTCAAATGCACCATGGCGAGGGCAGAGGTAGGTATCGGTCAGGGTGAGGGCCGCAATCGTTTGCCGACAGTGGGGGCACTGAATGCTGGGGCCGAAGATCGGGTAGGAAAAGGCAACAGTCATAGGAAACCCCACAAAACGCGGCTGGATATCTGGGCAAATCCGCAGTTGTCCACATTATAGATGTTGGCTTTTGGGGATCCCCATGACAAAACCGG
>NZ_JANSIB010000041.1:14022-20259 GCF_047461895.1 Synechococcus sp. R55.8
TGGCCGCTCAACTGGGATACCAGTTGGTGCAGATGGTTTTCCACACCAACCAGCATCCGCCAGTTCTGCGGGTGGATATTCGTCCACTGGATCCCGACCGAGAAACCAGCCATGCCGATTGCGAAGCCATGAGCCAAGCCTTGGAAGTCGAGCTGGATCGGGTGGATCTGATCCCAGGCCAGTATGTGTTGGAGGTGTCCAGCCCTGGCATCAGCAACCTTCTCACCAGCGATCGCGACTTTGTGGTTTTCAAGGGATTCGCGGTGGAGGTGACCTTGGATCCACCCTACAAGGGCAAAGCCGTTTGGTCAGGACACCTGCTGGGTCGGGATGAGGAGAGGGTTGCCTTATCCCTCAAGGGGCGGCGAGTTCAGTTGCCCCGCGCTTCGGTGCAGCGGGTTGCCCTCTCATCGGAAACTGACTAGGAGACCGGAGATAGAGAGAGCGTTTGACCGCAGGTGGTGCGGCCCTCCCTTCGCATCAGAGATGCGGGTTCAGTTCCCGCTGGGGAGCAATAGCAACAGCAAGTTTCACGAAGTTTGTGCAGGAGGACAGTGGTTATGGCGATGGTGCCTCTGCCGGGTTTGGCGGAAATGGTGGAGATGATCTCGCGGGAGCGCAACTTGCCCCGCCATGTGGTCACCGATGCCCTGCGAGAGGCGCTGCTCAAGGGCTACGAACGCTACCGCAAAACCATCCAGCGAGATGTGGTCTTTGCAGAAGACCACTTCCGCAATTTCGATGTGGAGTTGGATGTGGAGGCAGGAGGCTTTCGCGTTTTGGCCACCAAAGCCATCGTTGAGCAGGTGCAAAACCCCGACCATGAGATCTCTCTGTACGATGTGCAGCAGGATTACCCAGAAGCCGAAGTAGGCTGGGAAGTCACAGATGATGTCACCCCACAACAGGCGGAATTTGGCCGCATGGCGGCCATCCAAACCAAGCAGGTGCTGGCGCAAAAGTTACGGGATCAGCAGCGCCGTCTGATTCAGGAAGAGTTCCGCGATCTGGAAAAAACCGTACTGCAGGCACGGGTGCTGCGCACCGAGCGGCAGACGGTGATCATGTCGGTATCCAGCGGTTTCGGACAACCTGAGGTGGAAGCAGAACTGCCCAAGAAGGAACAGCTGGCCAGCGATCGCTACACTCCCAACGCGGTGATGAAGGTCTATCTCAAGAAAGTCTATGAGGGATCCCGGCGGGGGCCACAGCTTTTGGTTTCCCGGGCCGATGCTGGCTTGGTGGTGAACCTGTTTGCCAACGAGGTGCCAGAAATTGAAGAGGATATCGTGCGGATTGTGGCAGTGGCGCGGGAGGCCAACCCCCCTTCCCGAAATGTGGGGCCACGTACCAAGATTGCGGTCGATACGGTGGAGCGGGACGTGGATCCAGTGGGGGCCTGTATTGGCGCGAGGGGATCCCGGATTCAGGCGGTGGTAGCAGAGCTGCGCAACGAGAAAATCGATGTCATCCGCTGGTCGCCGGATCCTGCCACCTACATTGCCAACGCCCTCAGCCCGGCCAAGGTGGTGGAGGTGCGGCTAGTGGATCCGGAAATCCAGCAAGCTCATGTGTTGGTCAACAGCGACCAGCTCAGTTTGGCCATTGGCAAAGAGGGGCAAAATGTGCGCCTGGCAGCCCGCCTCACCGGTTGGAAAATCGACATCAAGGAAGTGGAGAGCTACCGCGCAGCGCTGGAGGAGGCCCAAGCGCAAGGGTTGCCCTATCCCTTCATCACTCCAGCGGCACTAGAGCGCTTCCAGCGGCGGGCAGAGCGGGCTGCTTTGGGCCTAGAGGATGAGGAATACGAAGAAAAGCGCCGCCTGGAGGAAGAGGAGCTGGCGGGGGACGATAGGCTGGAAGAAGACTGGGCTGACGAAGAGGAGGACTTCGACTACGACGCCGAGTTTGACATTGCCCAGCCGAAGGGGTAATGATATACGCTCTACCCTCACTTTGCCCGTGCACTTTGCTCGTAGAGGGCGGCTTCTGCCGGAAGTCTGGGCTTTGGAATGAGTTTTGCTGCAGGGGATCGCGGTTGCACCGAGACCGCAATGGCGCATGTGGGGTTTTCCTGCCTGCTTGGGCAGAACTGCCCTGTTCCGGCAATCTGCATTGGTGAAAGATGCTAGCTTTTGTTAGCATGCAGGAGCCAAAAAAGTTCGGCAGGCAAATCAAAACTCTTCCGAGCCAGAACCCAAACCTCAATCCAACACAGCGGGATCCCTTGGCTAGTTCAGAGTTTGCCCTGGAGCAGTTGCTCTTTGCCCCGGCCACGCCTGACCCCGACGCAGTGCGGGTAATCTACGCCTTCCCCAACACCTACGCAGTGGGGATCACCAGCCTGGGCTATCAAGTCATCTGGAGTCTGCTGGCCAGCCGCCGAGATGTGGCCGTCTCCCGCCTCTTTACAGACTTGGCTGAGCCCCTGCCCCGGGAGCCGGAGCTGTTCGGCTTTTCCCTATCCTGGGAGCTGGATTATGTCCATATCCTGGCTCTGCTGGAACGGCACGGGATCCCTCCCAGATCTGAGGAGCGGGAGGAAGCCCACCCCTTGGTCTTTGGCGGCGGCCCGGTACTGACAGCCAACCCTGAGCCCTTTGCCGAGTTTTTTGACCTGATCTTGCTGGGGGATGGGGAAGGTCTTCTGGAGAAGATGATTGAGATCTATCGGCAGGTGCGCCAGGGATCCCGGGCTGAGAAATTGCAGGCGCTAGCGCAGGTGCCAGGGATCTATGTGCCCGGCTTGTATGAACCCCAATACCGGGAGCCCGACGGCCCGGTGGAGAAGGTGCTCCCCAAAGTGGCCGGGATCCCTAGCTCCATTCGCAAACACACCTTCCGCGGCAACACCCTCTCGGTTTCCACAGTAGTCACCCCCAAAGCGGCCTGGGAGAGCATCTACATGGTGGAGGTGGTGCGCAGCTGCCCGGAGATGTGTCGGTTTTGCCTGGCCAGCTATCTCACCCTGCCTTTCCGGGTGGCGGATGTGGAGGGGCATTTGATCCCGGCGGTGGAGCGGGGGCTGCAGGTCACTCAGCGGATTGGGTTGCTGGGGGCTTCTGTAACCCAGCACCCCCAATTTGAGCAGTTGCTGGAGCACTTGGCCCAGGATCGCTTCGAGCAGGTGCGTCTCAGTTTGGCCTCGGTGCGCACCGCTACCGTAACCCCACGTCTGGCGCAGGTACTCTCCCGCCGGGGCAGCCAGTCCATTACGGTGGCCATCGAAAGCGGCTCAGAACAACTGCGCCAGATCATCAACAAGAAGTTAAGCAACCCGGAAATCTTGGCAGCAGCAGCCCACGCCCAGGCTGGAGGTCTGAAGGGCATTAAGTTCTACGGCATGGTGGGGATCCCGGCGGAAACCCAGGCAGATCTGGAGGCCACAGTAGCCCTTTTCCAAGAGCTCAAAAAAGCGGCTCCCGGCCTGCGCCTGACGCTGGGGTGCAGCACCTTTGTGCCCAAAGCCCACACCCCTTTTCAGTGGTACGGAGTGGATCCCCAAGCCGAGAAAAAACTGCAGTTTTTCCAGAAACACCTGCGTCCCTTGGGGGTGGAGTTGCGCCCGGAAAGCTATAGCTGGTCCGTGATCCAAGCCCTCATCTCGCGAGGGGATCGGCGGGTGGGAAAAGTCTTGCAGTTGGCGCGGGACTTTGGGGAATCCTTGGGGAGCTACCGGCGCGCTTTCAAAGAGCTTAAAGGGCAACTGCCGCCTCTGGATTACTACGTGCACAGCCACTGGGATCCAGGGGATCCCTTGCCTTGGCAACACATCGAAGGGCCCCTCACCCTGGAGCGACTGTTGCAACATCGCCAGGAAGCTCTTTCTGTTCGTATCTCTTGAAAATACCTATTTGGGTTGTTTGCAAGCTGCGATGCTGCTGGCAATAATCGCCTCGGTTTCGGCCAAGCCTTTCCAGCCCAAGATCTGGGTTTCTTTCTTTTCCAGGCGCTTGTAGGTGGCGAAAAACTCCGCGATCTCATCCAGGCGGTGCTGGGCGATGTCTTCCAGCTTGGTCACCGAAGCATAGCGGGGATCCTTGGCAGGCACACACAGCAGCTTCTCATCCGGATCCCCGCCATCGATCATCTGCAACATGCCCAAGGGGCGCACCGTGACCACACACCCTGGGAAAGTGGGCTGATCCATGATCACCAAGCCATCCAAGGGATCCCCATCCCCGGCCAGCGTGTTGGGCACAAAGCCGTAGTCATAAGGGTACTGCACCGAGGAGTAGAGCACCCGATCCAGCGCCATCGCTCCCATGTCTTTGTCGAACTCATACTTGTTTTTGCTGCCGCCGGGAATCTCAATCAAGATGTTGAGCAGGCCGGGCTTGGGTTGGGCAGGGATCCGCGACAGGTCGATCACAGCAAGCACCCTCGGATTGGGAATAGACAGCCAGAGGGTATTCTGACATACTCCTTGCCCCAAAGGACAGAGACTCTTGACACTTGCCGGGAACAGGCGGGACGAAACCCTTAGCCGCCTTCACATTGCTTCACATTATTTTCTCCACGTCTGGCTTAGCGTCGCATCTTCCTCGACGAGATGGGAGACTGGGTTTTCTCTCCCCCTTTCCCTCAGCAGGCCCAGAGCCGCCTGGAAGGATAGGGTTCCGGATCCGGCTTCCTTGATTGGCTCAGACATACTCCCCGGGCAAGATTCGAACTTGCGACCAATCGGTTAACAGCCGACCGCTCTACCGCTGAGCTACCGAGGATCAAGCGTTTCTCATCATAGGGGAAAAAAGGACTGCTAGGCAACTGCCGATGAGGGGTTCTGGTTTGGCCTTGGGATCCCTGTTCAGTGGAGCGGGCTTGATTTTGCTCAATTGCTCGCCTTTCTCAGGTCTATCTGACGGATCCAGGGGACAAACCCTGAAAACGCCCTCGTCAACCGAACGGAAGCCATTACAATGGTTACGGACATTTGCCAGCGCCCCTCATGGACTTCGGAGTCGGATTTCTCTCCAACAACGTCATGCTGCCGATCCTGGATTTTTTCTATGGGATCGTGCCCAGCTATGGACTGGCCATTATCTTCCTGACGTTGGTGATCCGCTTTGCCCTCTACCCGCTCAATGTGGGATCCATCCGCAACATGCGGCGCATGAAGGTGATCAGCCCGGTGATGCAGCGGCGGATGCGAGAACTCCAGGAGAAATACCGAGACGACCCGCAGAAGCTTCGGGAAGCCCAGGCCAAGCTTTACAGCGAGCTGGGGGCCAATCCCTTGGGGGGCTGCCTGCCACTGCTCATTCAAATGCCAGTGCTGTTTGCCCTGTTTGCCACCCTGCGGGGATCCCCCTTTGCAGCGGTGACCTACGATGTCAACTTGCAGATCCTGCCGGCGGAAATGGCGGCTGAGGTGGTGCCCGCCCCCTACGTCAGCCCCAGCAAGAACATTTTTGTCACCGACTCTCTTCACAAGCCGGTGGTGCTGGTGGAACCCAAAGGCACCAAGATTGCCGTCGGGGAAGAGGTGCAATTTCTGCTTCAAGGGCCGGGGGGCAAGCCTTTTGAGCAATTGGTGGCCGAAGCGGGTGGGGATCCCAATCTGTTACAGCCCACCTGGAAGATCACCAAAGGGGAAGATCGTGCCCAGATCAAGCCGGATGGCACCTTGCTGGCTCTGCAGCCGGGGGATGTGACCGTGCAGGTGTCCATTCCCGGTTTGGCCTCTGACACCGGCTTTCTGTTCATCGACAAGTTGGGCCGTGTGGGGGCCTTCGACGAAGATGGCACCATCCACTGGGATATCATCGCCATGATCGTCATCTTTGGGGTGTCCATTTACCTGAACCAGTACCTAACCAATGCCGGACAGGATACCGGCAAAGAGGATCCCAGCCAAAGTTCCATGGCTCGGATCACCCCTGTGCTGTTCTCGGCGATGTTCCTGTTCTTCCCTCTGCCGGCAGGGGTTTTGCTCTACATCCTTGTCTCTAATATCTTCCAAACGGTGCAGACTTTCCTGCTCTCGCGGGAGCCGTTGCCGGAGAACTTGCAGCAGTTGGTGGAAGAGGAGCGCCGTCGGGCTGCCCAGACGATAACGGTGGAGGCCAAGGAAGTGGAAAAATCGACCAAGCCCAGAGCAGCCAAGGAGGGACGGGAATCCTTGCCCTTTGAGCCCTAGGGGATCCTCGCTGTTGGGGTGGACTTGTGGTGGAGTGTTGATACCTGATACATTTACGCTGAACACTGCTGAACATCACTGTTCAACTATGCAGCGAT
>NZ_JANSIB010000042.1:0-8456 GCF_047461895.1 Synechococcus sp. R55.8
TATACATTATTTTCAGTATAGTTGAGCTTATTATTGACTAGAGTCATGCTCTCACCGACCGGCGGAAGATGGCTGTTGAGATTATTCTCAACAAACAGGCCGGCAATTCCAGCTCTGGGTTTGGCTTGGTCTCTAGCGAGGGCCGTAGGTTGTCCAGTAGCCGCGTCCTTGTCTTTTGGCTGCATCGGCAGCTTCGGTGAGAATGGGGCCGTACTTCAAGCCATCGGTTTGAGGCGACAACAGGCCATGCCCCAAAAACAGCATTTCCTGGTTGATGAGGGTGTTGGCTTGCCAAACGTAGGCAGGCAAGGTGGGAGCAGGGGCTAGGGCAGGATCCAACTCCAAAAACACCTCACGTCCCAGCAGAGCAGTCTGCAGATATTGGCCAGCATTGTAAACTGCCAGAGGGGTTTGTCCGCGCAACTCCGTCCAGTTGGGGTTGATCGGGTCAGGCAAGGGATCGATCCCGATCAGTTGCACCAGCCGCAAATTCAAGTCTCCTTCAAGCTGGACAACCAGGGTGTTGTAGTTGACCACCCGAAACACGGTTGCACGTTTGAGGTCGCGCAGATCTGGACGCGCCACCAATGTTAAAGCCCAACCGGGCAATGTCGAGAATATCAACGGCAAGGCCAGAAAGCTGCCCAGCTTGATCAGGCTCCGTCCATTGGATGCCAGCAGGGATCTGGAGCGGGGGGAAGTCGGAGCAGAACGCAGGGATTTTTGCAGCATGGACTTTAGCCGTTGCATGGCGGACTTGACGATAGGGATGGTTCGCATGCTTGACCTTTGGATCTCACACCGCCCTCACACCGCCGCCTACTGGGCTTCAACGCGGGATCCGGCTCACCTGCCGTCACTCTACAAAAAATTGGGGCAGATGGGTCAGGTCTGGAAAATCTCTCTCGATTTTTGTCTTGATTTTTAGATGTGCTACCCATCCGGTCAGCAGTTGTCAGCGCTGACAACCTGTGGTTGGTCATTTCGATTCAAACTGGGACACTGTACCCACACCTAAAACATGCATGAAACATGCATGGGGCCACAGGGCTTTTCTCAGCTGCCCAGGCGTCTCACCCTAAACTGAAGTGACTAAGTCCTTCCGAGCAGCAGGATTGTCTTTTGGTCTTCTCTCTTTGCGAAGGAAAGGGGGAGTGCTTGGAAACCTTTTCAATTCAGTTTGAAACAATTACAGTTGTCCAACTCTCAAATCTCTCAAAAGCGCAGCCCCTAGAGGGTAGCAGGGTTCTTTTCGACTGCTTCGGACAAGAGGGAGTTGACCAGCACGGTTACCAACCCCAGTCGATTGCCCGCCAAAATATCCGTCAACAGGCGGTCTCCCACCATAGCCACCGCTTCTACCGGCAAGCCCATCTGGGCTACGGCCCGCCGCAAGGCCCGCCGTGAGGGTTTCCCGGCCCGGTGAATGTAAGGCAGATCCAGGCTTTCTCCGATTTGTTGAATCCGGTTGCGATTGAGGTTGTTGCTCACCAGCCAAATTTGAAAGTGCGGACGCAACTGCTCCAGCCAAGCAGCCACAGCGGGATCCACCTCAACCTGTCGGCTCGGCACCAGTGTACCGTCTACGTCAAAGATGATGCCTTTTACCTGCCAGGCCCACAGGTCTTCTGCCCGCAACTTTAAGACAGTGCCGGCCACCACCAGATCCGGTTGCAGGAGCTTGAACCAAGGTTTGTGTACCATCCGCTCCTCGGCTAAGGACTTGGTTGAGGACTATGGTGGGATCCCTGGGCAGCTTGTCGGCGCTCTTGAATAATTTGCAATTGGGCTGCCTCGTGCTCTGCTAGGGTTTTGCTGAAAATGTGAGTGCCATCGTAGCGGGCCACGAAGTAGAGATAGTCGGTTTGCTCAGGCTGCAAAACGGCTTTTAGGCTGGCCAAGCCCGGACTGGCGATGGGACCGGGGGGCAAGCCCGGGTTGAGGTAGGTGTTGTAGGGAGAGGGGGTGCGCACCTCCGCAAGGGTGAGGCGGCGATCTGGGGTTTGCCGGATATTCAAGGCATATTCCACCGTCGGATCGGCTCCCAGGGGGATCCCTTTCTTAAGCCGGTTCAGAAAGACACCTGCAATCAAAGCGCGTTCTTCCGGCACCACGGCCTCCCGCTCCACAATGCTGGCCAGGGTAACCCACTCGTGCAGAGACAGGGAAGTGGTGTGCTGGCGAAACAGGGGCAGGGCCACCGCGACAAATCGCTGCAGCATGGCGTCGACCACCATCTGGGCCTTTTCCCGATCCGGCAGGGATCCCTCCACCTGTTCGATGGGGAAAAGATAGGTGTCTGGGAACAGGTAGCCTTCTAGAGAGCTCAAGTGGGGGGGCAGCCAATCGAGGGGGGGAATCACTCGGGTCACGGCAATGAAGGCATCGGCTGCCAGCCAGTTGCGCTGGGCCAGAGCCTCTGCCATTTGCTCGATGCGCCAACCCTCCGGGATGGTCAGACGTCTTTGCAGGATCCTTCCCTGCCGCAGTTGCTGGGCCACGGCCAGCATGTCCTGGTTGGGATCCAAAGCGTAGGTGCCCGCCTGAAACACCCAGTCGCGCCCGAAGGTGCGGCTCCACAGCTCCCAAGCCAGAGCTGAGCGAATCACCCCTGCTTGGCGCAGTTTTTGCCCGATCAGACGGCTGCTGCTGCCCAGCTGGATTGTTACTTGGATCGGTTCTGGGCCGCCCACCGGCTGGAGCCAGGTCTGCCACTGCCAGTAGCCCAATCCCCCGACCAGAACCAACAGGAAAATCAAGCTCTGCAAAAGACGCCGACCCCAGCGTTCGCGTAAGCGTTGCGTAGCAACATGGGGTGCCGCAGGCACAGCGCTTTGGGCAGCAGAGCTTCTGGGCGAGACGGGATCCTTTTGGGCCGAATGCTGAACCTGATCTGTCATTGCCTTTCCCTCCAAACGGCCTGAGCACACCCTTGAGCCAGGCTATCCTTCGGACTCAATCCTGGCTAGGGCGTCGCCGGACTCTCAAGGCCGATTTCCCCCCTAACTTGGGATCAACTCTCCTGGGCTGGGGATCCCGTTGTTCTCGACCGTCCGCTGTCCGATCCAAGTGCCGATGGGTTCTCCCTGCACCACTCGATAAATATTGCCAGGGGTAGTCAGGTCAAAGACCACGATGGGCAATTGATTTTCCTTGCAGAGGGCGATGGCGGTGCTGTCCATAACCCGCAGATCGCGGTTCAGCACATCCTGATAGCTGAGGACATCGTAGCGGCGGGCCTGAGGGTGAGTCTTGGGATCCGCATCGTAAACTCCGTCCACCTTGGTGGCTTTGAAAATCACCTCGGCATCGATCTCCGCCGCCCGCAAGGCCGCAGTCGTGTCGGTGGTGAAGAAGGGGTTGCCAGATCCTGCCCCAAAAATCACCACCCGCCCCTTTTCCAGGTGACGAATGGCGCGGCGACGAATATAGGGCTCCGCCACCTCCTGCATGGCGATGGCCGTCTGCACCCGGGTGGGGATCCCGGCTCGCTCAATGGCATCCTGCAGGGTTAAGGCGTTGATGACGGTGGCCAGCATCCCTACGTAGTCGGCAGAAGCCTGATCCATCCCTTGGGCAGCCGCCTCTTTGCGCCCGCGCCAGATGTTACCCCCTCCCACCACAATCGCCACCTGCACACCGGCCCGTACCACCGAGGCCACTTCGCCGGCAATGGACTTCAAGACCTCGGGGTCGATCCCGTAGGGGCGCTCCCCCATCAGGGCTTCACCACTCAACTTCAGTAGAATCCGTCGATATTTCATGCTTATCCGCTCCGGCCCACCCCTGCATACGATAGCAGGTTTGTTGAACTAGCTCCGCTCACAGGATTGACCGACAGAGCATCTCGACAAAAACAACCTTACTGCTGTTCTTCGCCAGCGCTGGCCTCGTTGTCGCGGGGGGCAGAACGGAAGCGGCGGCCATTGCGAGCACGACTTTTTTGGAACTGTTTGGCATATTCGCGGTTGCGCTCGGCTTTTTCCCGCTTCAGATTGCGTTTTTTGGCCATGCTGGTTTTCCTGACCGGTTGTCCGGACTCAAGTGAAGGTCCTCAGTTTCAAAGTGAGGCGCTCTTAATCCTATCACGCTTTGCCGAGGCCATCCTGAAGCCCTCTGCTCAGCCGGCTATGGGCAGGGATCCCCACAACAAGACTAGGCCCATCACAACAAACCCCACGCCTGCCAGGGTTTTGATCCAGCGAGGTGGGATCAGGCGGGCCACCCAAGCTCCTGCCCACACCCCAATTAGGCTGGTGCTGATCAAAGCAGCAGCAGCGCCCAAAAAGATTACCCCAGCGTTTTGCGAGCGGGCACTGAGGAGCAGGGTCGCCAATTGGGTTTTATCGCCCATTTCGGCCAGCAGAATCGAGCCAAAGCTCACTAGGGCGGCCCGTCCGGCCATTTGCCGCAGCAAAAAAGACGGGGTTCGGCTGTCGTTGTCTTGGATCAACACGTTCCTCGGTTGTTCTCCACTCTGTCCTGCCGGGTTGGCATCGGCTGCTCAGGGAGGCTAGCCCTCTGGGAGCTTGTTCCCCCGCCACTCCTGCCATAATACATAGCCCCCGATCACCAGGAACCCTGCACCCGCCAACCATTGTAGCCAGCCCGGGGGAATGACTTGGCCCAGACCTTCTCCCAGCACCACGCTGAAAAAACTGGCGGTCACCAAGGCACCGGCGGAACCGAAAAAGATCGCCCAAGGAGATTGGGATTGGGCACTCATGAGCAAGGTTGCCAACTGGGTTTTATCGCCCATTTCCGCCACAAACACGGTTAAAAAAGTAACAAACCAGAGTTGCAGTGGGGATCCCTCAGGAAGATTGCTGTCGGAAGAGGGGGGGGTAGTGAGGGGCAGTGCCGTCGGAGGCCCAGTACTGGGGGCGGGAGACAAAGCCAAACTCTCCCCGGCAGGCTGGAAATCCACAGCGGATCCATCCCCGTAGAGATAGTGCTGCCCAACGGCCAAGAAGCCAAAACAGAGAGCTGAGGACAAGGCAATCAACCCCAAGCCCAGGGCCATTTGCCCCTGCCAAGAACGCGGCGCAGCCATGGCGTCAGATCCTAACCACCGACATGCAGCTTATCCTGTTTTCAGCCGCTTCTGGAGGAGACAAGGGCGCTAGAGTAAACGCTAGAGTAAAAGAATCAGGGGCGTTGGCCGAGCGGTTTAGGCAGCAAACTCATAATTTGCCTTACACAGGTTCGATCCCTGTACGCCCCATCGGAAATTGCTGGACGAGGTTTCTGGGTTGAGGGCTGTTGACAGCGGGCCAAGTCGATCTCAATTCCCAAACTGGGAGGGCGGACATAGGACTGCGTTCCGCTAACGCGACCGAGGTCACTCTGGGCTGAGAGAGAACCGGTTGGGCACAGTTTCAAAGACGCGGGTTCAGCTCTGTGCGGGATCCCGTATCCCCAGAGCGAGGGATCCAACGCTCAGGCAAGGTGGCAGGGGATCCCCATTGGGACTGGAGCTGGCTGAGGAATTGTCCCTGCTGGGTGCGAAAGCCGACCAGATCGGATCCGCCATTCATCAGGGCAAACCAAATGTCCCCCTGCTCGGTTGGCAGTACACCCGCCAAGGTGCTGACGCTCCTCAAGGTGCCCGACTTGGCAATTAGGATCCCTGGCAACAGACGCCGCTCCAACACTCCCACATCTTGGCCAACGACGGCAAAAGCATCCGCCAGAGTGAGCCCCTGCTCCTCCAGAAGAGACTGGATGGCTTGAAGCATAGCTACATTGGCCCGCGGCGAAATGCGGTTTTCCACCCCCAACCCGGAACCGTTGATCAGTTGCAGCTCTTCTGCCGGGATCCCGGCGATGGCCCGGGCGATTTGGGCCACTTGGTCTGCTCCCCCCACCGCATCGGCCAACATCTCGGCCATGGAGTTGTTGCTGTAGAGGTTCATCAGCTTGACCAGGTGAATGAGGGGGGGGGACTCATGTCTGAGCAAAACCTGAGCGCCGGGCGGGATCTGCTGGGCAACCCGCACCGAACCCAAGATCTCCACCTGCGGTCTGGGTGTGCCGGGGGGTAAGGTTTGAAATTGGGCCTCCGCCTCTGGCGGCCAGCGCCGCGCATCCAGCCCCTGCCGCAACAGGGATCCCGATTGCGCCACATCCCGGGAAAAGTTCATGTAAAAGCGGCCCACCACCACCAGATCCCCGCGCACCTGGCGGATCCCATAGGCATTGAGCAGGTTGCCGACGGAGAAGGCTTCCTCCCAGACAAACAAGGGATCCTCCCCCCCCAGAACCCAGAGATCCCCCTGTAGAACTCCCTCAGCAGTTAAGGGGCCAGTGGCCAGCCAGGTGGTAACAAAGCGGTGCTGCGGGCCAAAGTGCTGCAAAGCGGCCAGTGTCGTTGCCACCTTGGTCAAAGAAGCTGCCGGCAAGGGTGTGGATCCCTGATGCTGTCCCAAAACAAGGATTCTGTCCCGCTGAGGCGAAGGATCCTCCATCTGCAGCCAAACCCCCTGAGCCGCGGGCGAAAACCCCCGACCGGCCAACTGAGCCAGATAAGTTTCCACCTGAGGTTGCAGGGATCCCTGCTCCGTCGCCTGAGAAGTGGGAGACAAACTCAGCAACAGAGTGGCCGCCGAGAGCAGCCCAACCCAGCTCGAAACCAGCCGCCTACCGGGCCAGCCCCACAGATGTCGTTCGTGCCGTGGCGTCAGCGTTGCGGAGCAACAGTGTTGTGTAGCACCATGGGGTGCCGCAGGCATAGCACTTTTCACGGAAAACACCCTCTAAACATCCCGGCAACCGAGGGGGCATCAGCTCGTCAATTCCCAGCCACCCTCTTCCACAGGCTCTACATCGATGGTGCCGGGGGGCGTTTGCCGATAAAAACGTCCGTCTGCAACAAACAGCGGCTCTCCACAATTGGGGCAAAAGAAACGGCTGCCCTCGACGGCTTGCGATTCCGACCCACACACCGGGCAGCGATCGGTGGTAATCCAGCGGCGCGCCCACCAGCGAAAGGCCAGGAGCACCAACACCGGCAAGGACAGCAAAAACAGCAACAGAGCCACCAATCCGGCGACCAGCCACCCCAGCCCGACACTGGTCAGCAAAGCTGCCAACGCCAGGGATCCCAGCCAGAACCCCCAGCCACCCAGAGAAATGGAATAGGTTTTGGGCTGCTCAAACCGCATTTTCGTTTTCCTTCCCCGATCACTACGCTTGCCAACGCTGTCAGGATGCCGCGGGCCTTTTCTTGAGTATGTTAGCCTAGGCGCGCCCGAACACCAGAAACAGTCCGCCACATGGCTCTGCTCTGTAGGCTAGCTCATCCCGGATGGATGAGGGATTGGGTTTCCCGCACCCTTCCCGAGGCTCTCCCGGCAGCCCATGCGCCTCAGTTGCGTCCCTGTTCTATTGGGCCTGAACTGAGCCTGAACGATGTCTTCAGCAACCAAGTCGGGTGGTGTCGTCATAAATGAAGTTATTATCAATTACAGAACTTATTGACTGTTACGGCGACGTTGCCCAACAGCGGAGGGGCGGCATCATGGTCTACACCGAAGAGGCGTTCAAGGCAGAGCTCAATGCCAAAGGCTGGCGAGCCACTCGGCAGCGGGAGATCATCCTGCAAACGTTTCAAAACTTGCCTGAGGGCACGCATCTGAGCGCGGAGGAGTTGCACAAAAAGTTGCGGGAAGAAGGCCACAACATTAGCCTTTCCACCATTTACCGCACCGTCAAGCTGATGTCCCGCATGGGCATTTTGCGAGAACTGGAACTGACCGAAGGGCACAAACATTACGAGATCAACCAGCCGGCCCCCCACCACCACCACCATCTGGTGTGCGTCAAGACCAACAAGGTGATCGAGTTCAAAAACAACGCCATTCTTAACATCACCCAGAAGGTGGCAGAAAAGTACGGTTTCAAAGTGTTGGATTGCCAGCTCACCATTATTGGTATCAGCCCAGAAGGGCAGCGCTCGATTTTGTAGCCAAAAATTCCCAAAGCTCAGGTTCTCATGCTTTCCCAGCAGGGGAACTGTACTGGGCTGGTAGGAGGATGGGGATCCCGTCAACGGGAGGAAATGCCAGAATAGCTCCCGTGAGGCCAATCGGCAGTCGGCAACCGAGGCAACAGTTGAATGGTTGATGAATAGTTGATCTTCTTCACCCCACTAGATCCGGGAGAGGGCCATGAACGAACAGGAAGTGGTGCAGTGGCTGGAGCAGGCGCTGGCTAATCCCCACCTTAGATTACAGGCCAAAGCCCAACCGCTCCGGGACAGCCCCAAGGCTTATGCCCTTGTCATTATGATCAACCGCCCTGCCGGCCTTGCTCTCAACTATGAGGAGTTGACGGCCTGGTTCCAGAAGGCGATTCCCACTCGCTACCCCCAAGTCAAACGGTTGGCCCTCTACAGCCGCCCCATGGGCCAGCAGGCTGCCGACTGGAAAACTCAGGTGAGGCTGGATCCGGAGCCG
>NZ_JANSIB010000042.1:8556-20164 GCF_047461895.1 Synechococcus sp. R55.8
GGATCTAAGCCGCCACTGCTTTGTCAGCAATCGCCAGTTGCTTACCGCCGACCTTCCTCAGCCGCCTGGTTTGCTCCGCCAGGCGGTTTTGGGTTTTCACAGCCTCACTTCTGGGCAAAAACAGGAGGTTCTGCCCCTCTTGCCCACCTTGTTTCGCAATCCCAGCACCGTCTCGACGGTGATGCTGTCGGTGGAAGCGGCCTTGTGGCTGGAGCCTCTGAAAAGCCTGAATCCTCACGAGCTGCGTCTATTGAGCGTTTGGCTGAGCCGCTATTGCTTCAACCCCAGCCGCACCCTAGCGGAATTGGATCCCGCCACCTCAGGTCTCAAAATTGGGCAAACCAAGCGCAGCTACCGCGCGCCTCAGGTGGGGGTCTCGCTGATTTTGGCCAGCTTTGCCGGCAACCTGACGGCGGCCTCAGGTGTGACCCTGAGCCTGCTGTTCGGTATGGTGTTTGTGCTTTTCCTGACCGTCTTGGGCAGCTTAGAGGGGGGATTCTCTCTGGGCTCTTTCATCTTCGCCATTCTGCTCACCCTCGCCTTCAACGCTTTGATTTTCTTCTTGTCTCCCTGGCTGATGGACTGGATCCAGCACAGCCTCTATGGCACCGAGTGGGTGAGCTTGGCGGAAATCGGGCGTCGCAGCCCAGAGAGTGCGGAGGTCATTGAACGGGTCTGCCGCCAGTACAAGCTGAAGCAGCCGAAGCTGGGGCTGATCCGCGACCAAAACCCCACTGCTTTTACCTACGGCAGCCTGCCGGATACGGCCCGCATCGTCGTCAGCGAAGGGTTGTTCACCTACTTGGAAGATGAAGAGGTGGCTACGGTCTATGCCCACGAGCTGGGGCATGTGATCCACTGGGATTTCGCCGTCATGACCCTGGCTTCCACGCTGGTGCAGATTCTCTACCTTCTCTACGTCTACATGCGCAATGCGCGCGGCGACGACAAAGTGGACAGAAGCCTCCGCTTCCTGGCCTTGGTCGCCTACTTTTTCTATGTGGCCGGCTCCTACTTGTTGCTGTATCTGTCGCGGGTGCGGGAGTACTTTGCCGACCACTTTGCCGCCGAAACCACCGGCAACCCCAATGGGCTCTCGCGGGCTTTGGTGAAAATTGCCTACGGCATTGTGCAAGAGGGAGAGCGGGAGCGGGATGAGGAAACCCGACAGCGCAGTGCTCGCCTGCTGGAAGGAACGCGGGCTTTGGGGATCTACGATGCCAAGGCGGCGGTGATGGCAGGGACGGCCTACCGGGTGGCGGCGGATCCCGGCCAGGTGGGCAGGGTATTTTTGTGGGATCTGTTTAACCCTTGGGCCTGGTGGATGGAGCTGAACTCCACCCATCCCCTCACGGGCAAACGGGTACGGGCGCTGAGCACCTATGCGGAGCAACTGGATCTGCCGGTGGAGTTCGATATGGCCAGCGTGGTTGCCCAGGGCAAGCAGCTCAACCGGCAACAGCTCTACGGGAACTTTCTGCTGGATATACTGCTGTTGAACGCCGAGTGGCTGGGGGCAATCGCGGGGGCACTGCTCGGGATCCCGGCCTTGCAGGTGGGCTTCTATGAAATGTTTGCCGGGCTGACCCTGATGGGGGTGGGCTTGGGCCTGCTGCTGAAGATGACAGTGATGTACCCCAGCTTAGAAAACCCGCCGGCGTTGACCGTGTTGAAGGCCATGAGCAATCCCTACGCCAGCCCCTTGCGCGGGTTGCCGATGCAGTTGGAGGGGCGGGTGATCGGGCGGGGGGATCCGGGCTATCGCTTCGGCTCCGATCTCAAGTTCCAGGATGAGACAGGGATGATCTTCCTGCGCTATGCTTCCCGCTTTGGGCCGCTGGGCAACTTCCTGTTTGGAGCGCGCCAGGCAGGGGGGGTAATCGGCCAAGAGGGATCCGCGGTGGGGTGGTTCCGACGAGGGGTGGCCCCTTACCTGGATCTGGCCCGCTTTCAAAGCCGCCATGGCCAGCTCATCACCAGCTACCATCCCTTCTGGCAGGCTATGTGGGCTGTGCTGTTGTTAGTGGTTGCCCTGCTGGTGATGCTGTTCTAGAGGATCGCGATCCTCAGCAGCGAAGAGCTCGCCTAGGCCATTGGGATTGGCTACTTTTGCCCACCGTTAACCCGGGCGTAGTCGTCGCTGAAGCGGACAATGTCGTCTTCGCCCAAGTACTGGCCGTTTTGCACCTCGATAATCACCAGAGGGATGACGCCAGGGTTCTCCAGGCGATGCTTGGTGCAAGGGGGAACGTAGGTGGATTGGTTGGCCGTGATGAGCTTTTCTTCGTCTCCGCAGGTGACCTTGGCGGTGCCGGCAACGACGATCCAGTGTTCGCTGCGATGGTAGTGCAACTGCAGGCTAAGGCGATGCTTGGGCAAAACCACGATCCGCTTGATTTTGTAGCCAGGGCCCTCTTCCAGCACTGTAAAGCTCCCCCAAGGCCGACTTTCAGCATTGCTCTCGATCAGCTTGTTGAGGGTTTCGGCAGAGAGGGAAGACGATGGTTTTTCCGGTGAGGCCAAATTGGCATTGGGGGTTTCCAGCATGGGATGCTCTCCTTGGGAGGCCTACCTGTAGCTTATCTCAACAACCAACTCGAAGTCTGTTTGTTTATCTTTAGAATCACCAACAGATCGGCTTCAGCTCCTGGGGATCCCCAGCCAATTCGGGCTTGCCAGGGCAGTGGCTAGAATCCTGTGGAATCATGAATAAAGATCTCTGCAAAAAGGCCACTTCTCGATGCGTCCTTTCTCTTCTGTCCCTTCTTACCCGGTTCACATCCATGACCGCCAACGGGACACCCACTATCTGATCCAGGTGCCGGCGGATCAATACATTTTGGCCAGCGCCGAGGCCCAAGGGATCCAACTGCCCTTTGCCTGTCGCAACGGCGCCTGTACCACCTGTGCGGTGCGGGTACGGCGGGGATCCCTGTATCAGCCGGAGGCAATGGGCATCTCGCGGGAGCTGAAGGAGCAGGGGTATGGGCTGCTGTGCGTGGGCTATGCCCGCTCGGAGCTGTGGGTAGAAACCCAAGATGAAGATGAGGTGTACGAGCTGCAATTTGGGCGCTACTTCGGCCAGGGGCAGGTCAGGCCAGGGATCCCCATCGAGGATGAGTGATGTCTTCTTCGGCACCGGTTTCGTCTCAACAACTGTCGCCGGATCCCTTGCCCTCTCAGCCGCGGGGCTGGCTGCTGGCGGCAGCGGCGCTGATCCCGGTGAATCTGGCCCCCAGCTTACTCTTGGCTTTGGTGGGGACGATCCAGGGTTATACCCGCTGCGGTGGCCGGATCCTGCGGGATCCTCTATTTGGACTGGCGGCTCTCCTGAGCCTGGCTGCGGTGGGAGTGGCCCTTTGGGGGGAGGATTGGCGACTGAGCCTGCCGGGGATGTTCAACTACTGGCCTTTTTTATTGATGCTGCCGGCCTTTGCCGATGCGCTGGCCTCTCGCGGTAGCGGGACGGAGTTCCATCCTGTAGGCCGTCGGCGTTTGGCCCAGATGTTGGTGTTGGGCAGCGGGCTGATGCTGCTTTTGGGTTGGGGAGAAGTGCTGTGGGGATGGCAGGGGCACTTCTTCTGGGGGCCGGTTTGGATTACGGGGGTTGCCGGGGGAGAGCGACCGGCGGCAGCTTTTACTTCCCCCAATATCCTGGCCATCTACCTGGTGATCCACCTGTGCTTGGCAGCAGGGCTGTGGCTGGATCAGGCCGACAAAGACTGGCCGAGGGTGGTAGGGCTGGGAGCTGTGTTGGGGCTGGGATCCCTCTTGTTGCTGCTGACGGCCTCTCGCAACGGCTGGGGAGCGGGGGGGCTGGCGCTGGTGATAGGGCTGGCCCTACGGCGCTGTTGGTGGGGGATCGGGATCTTGGCCGGTCTGGGATTGGCCGGTTTGGCCGCTGCTTGGGATTGGCCGGGCTGGCGGGCCGTAGTGCCCCGATTGATTTGGAGCCGTCTGGCAGACACCTTCGATCCTCAAGCGCTCTACTTTAGTTCCACCGCCAACCGGCTGGATGCTTGGCAATTCGCCCTGCAGATGGTGCAGGAGCGGCCCTTGACCGGTTGGGGCTGGCAAAGCTTTGCCGCTCTTTACAATGCTCAAGATCCGCCGGAGCTGCTGGGCCATTGCCACAATTTGTACCTACACCTGGCAGCCGAGGGTGGGATCCCGCTGTTGCTGGGCCATCTGATCCTGTGGGGTTGGATTTTGGCGCGGGGATGGCAAGCTTGGCGGCGCTCGCAAGAAAGCGTCCTGTTGGGGATGCTGCTGGCCTTGACGGCATTTTTTGCCTCAGGGCTTTTGGACGTGGTGATGTTGGATGGCCGCATCCACCTGCTGGTAACCTTACTCTTGGGGGCAGTTTGGGGAGCCAGCCTCGAGCAGCGCTCGACAAAGGGCCAATGCAACCAAGATCTGGGATAGCTTTCCCAAGGGGGTCACAGTTGAATGCCCCACCATGGGCGTCGGCGCTGCCTGGCAATAGGGAATGACTCTTGACCTAGCAGTAAATCCAAAATCCATGGGTTCCCACCCGTAGGAAATCCTTGTGGTAAACCTGTACCGAGATGTGCTGTGGCCTCTGCTTTTTTCTGGGCTGAGAGCTGATCCAGAAACGGTCAAGATGGCCCTGCTGCGCGCCTTGCATTGGATCGATGCCACCCAGGCCACCGGGATCCTATCGGCTCTGGAGCGACTGTTTTGCTACCGGGATCCCCGGCTAGCGGTGTCGCTGTGGGGCCTTACCTTTCCCAATCCCCTTGGGTTGGCTGCGGGCTTCGACAAAGATGGCCTGGCTCTGGGCGTCTGGCCCAGCCTAGGATTTGGTTTTGTAGAGGTGGGCACCATCACTCCTCAGCCCCAACCGGGCAACCCCAAACCTCGCCTGTTTCAACTGCCCCAAGATCGCGCTGCCCTCAATCGCATGGGCTTTAACAATCAAGGGGCGGCGGCTCTGGCCGAACGGTTGCGTCGGCTACACCAACGTCCCATCCCCATCGGAATCAACCTGGGCAAAGCCAAAATCACCCCCCTAGAAGAAGCGGCTGCCGATTACCTGGCCAGCTTCCGGCTGCTCCAGGATCTGGGGGACTACTTTGTGGTCAACGTCAGCTCCCCCAACACGCCGGGGCTGCGATCCCTGCAGGCTGCTGAGCAACTGGAGCCCATCCTATCTGCCTTACAGCGGGAAAATCAGAAGCGAAAACCCCTCCTGGTGAAGATCGCCCCCGATCTGGACTGGCCCGACATCGACAGCATCCTGGAGCTGGCCCAAGACCATCAACTGGCCGGGATTGTGGCCACCAACACCACCCTCCGCCGCGATAACCTGAAGACCCGTTTCCTACCTGGCCACGGGATCCCCTTCGCACCAGCGGAGTCTAGGCCAATCCTTGCAGAAGCCGGCGGGATCAGCGGTGCCCCCTTGCGGGAGCGTTCCACCCAAGTCATCCGCTACATCCACCGCTCCACCCAAGGAAAATTGCCCATCATCGGAGTGGGGGGCATCTTCACCTTGGCCGACGCCTTGGAGAAACTGGAAGCGGGAGCCAGCCTGCTGCAGGTCTACACCGGCTGGGTTTACGAAGGGCCGGGTATGGTGCCGCAATTGCTCCGAGGCCTAGCCCGCTCTTCTCCCCCCAGCCCTGATGTTACACTTCCCCCAGAGAATACCCCTGTGGGTCAGATCCAGGCGTAAGATCGTTAGGGATCCCTGAGGAAGCTTGCCGGTGAACCTGCTGCAACACCTTTTCAAAACCCCCCATCCGGTTATCGGGGTGGTTCACTTGTTGCCGCTGCCTACCTCGCCCCGCTGGGGGGGGGACTTGGAATGGGTGATCGCTCAGGCAGAACAGGCGGCTACCGCCCTGGCTGCAGGGGGAGTAGACGGGATCCTCGTCGAGAACTTTTACGATGCCCCCTTTGCCAAGGATCGGGTGGACGCAGCGGTGGTCAGCGCCATGACCGTCATCGTCCAGCGGCTGAAAACCCTGGTCTCGCTGCCGGTTGGGATCAATGTCTTGCGCAACGATGGCTGCAGTGCTCTGGCAATTGCCGCCTGCGTGGGGGCGCAGTTCATCCGGGTGAATGTGCTCTGCGGGGCGATGGTGACCGACCAAGGCATTATCGAGGGGAATGCCTACCGCCTGCTGCGCTATCGCCGGGAGCTGGGGGCTAACATCAAGATTTTCGCCGATGTGCTGGTGAAACACGCCCAACCCCTAGGTCCCATCAGCCTGGATGCGGCCATCACCGACACGGTGGAACGTGGCCTGGCCGATGCCATCATCCTTTCCGGCTGGGCCACCGGCAAGCCACCCCTTCTGGAGGAGCTGGAGCTGGCCCGCAAAGTTGCTCCTCAGGTACCGCTCTTCATCGGCTCGGGGGCTACTGCCGAAAACATCGGCAGCCTGATCCGGCGGGCAGATGGCGTGATTGTGGCCAGTTCTCTGAAGCGGTCTTCCCGTTCTGCAGGCATGCCGACGGGCTATTCGGATCCCTTTCCCATGATCGACCCGATTCGGGTGCGGCAGTTTGTGGAAGCACTGCACCTTGCGCTCCGTGAGCGGGCCTCCAACCATGCTTGTCTGGCCGCTCCCGGCTCTGGTTCCAACTAGCCGTTGGCGCTAGGATTGGGATCTGGCTGCAATGGAGCGCTCCTCTTTAGACTATGTCATCAGACTATGTCATCCCTTGATCTGGAGGGCTTGGATTCTGTATACCACCCTTCTGGTTCGGCTCTTGGGCCTGCAGAAGAAGCCTTTTGGAGCTCTGTTCCGGCCCGGACTCCCCGCATTTGGGTTGTCGATGATGACCCAGTGGTTCGTTGCTACATTATCAATGTTCTCACAGGCTCCCAGTACTACGTGGAAAGCTGGGAAAGCGGCCGAGCAGCTTGGGATTCCTTGCAAAGCTTGGAAGAGAGCGAGTGGCCCGACATGGTGATCTGCGACTGGGTCATGCCTGAGATGTCGGGGGTAGAGTTCTGTTGCCGTCTCAAGGGATCCGCAGCAGGGCAGTTTGTCTATTTCATTTTGCTCACGTCCCGTTCTGAAGTTGAGGCTCGGGTAGAGGGGCTGGATGCGGGGGCGGATGAATTCATCACCAAGCCGGTCGATCCCGAGGAGCTGCGGGCGCGGGTGCGGGCAGGGTTACGTCTCCAGCGGCTCACCCAAGCTTTGGCCCAGGCCAACCGGCAATTGCGAGCCCGCAACGAGCTGTTGGAGTCTTTGTCTTTGACGGATCCCTTGACCGGGGCGTTGAACCGGCGAGCTCTGGATCAGGCGCTGCCCCATTTGCTCAAGCAGGTGGGAGCCCGCGGGGAAGCTCGCTACCGCTATCTCTGCCTGCTGATGATGGATGTGGATCATTTCAAGCAGGTCAACGACAGCTACGGCCACTACATCGGCGACTGTGTGCTGCAGGCCATCGTCGGGCGGCTGCAAAATCAACTGCGGCCTTCCAGCCTGCTCTACCGCTATGGTGGGGAAGAATTTGTTTGCGTTACGCCCGGGCTTAGCCCCCCCCGCTGCGGTCGCTACGCAGAGTCTCTGCGGCAGGCTATTGCCAAACGGCCCATTGACATCTCCCCCAAGCGCAGCTTGCCGGTTACCATCAGCATCGGTGGGGTCGTGCTCAGCGAAGACTACCGCCTGGAGCCGGAAGCTGCCTTGCAGCAGGCGGATAGCGCGCTCTACCAGGCCAAGCAGGCGGGGCGCAACCGAGTTCACATCCTCACCCCAACCCCAGAGGTTTATCTGCCCTCTTCCAGCGGATAGCCAGAGGCCACCGCCAAGGCTTCCAGAGAGCGAACGCCTGTGTAGGTGCGGCCATTGATGATCCAGGTGGGATAGCTGGTGATCCCCGCTTCTGTACATTCTCGAGCCTGTGGAGTGCCGGGGCCGTTGGGGGAGCACTCCACGTAGGGCACTTGGTCGAAAGCTGCCCCGAACAGCTCCTTTTGGTCTTGACAATGGGGGCACCAATAGGCCCCGTACATAGTGCCGCCGATCTGCCGCAGGTGGGCTGCTAACCCTACCGCCAGGGGGCTAGGCGGGGGAACTTGGTTGGCGTACACCCCAATCGTGGTCACCAACGTGAGAAAGGCCACCAGAATGTAGCTGAAGGCCAGCTTGCCCCAATCCAACCAGCGGTGGCCCAGCACGGTCACCAGCCCCAGCCCCGCCACCAAGATGATCGCGGTGGTGCAGTACATGCAGAATTGCCGCAGCACCGCCACCATCAGGTAAAGCATGTACATCTCAAAGGCGGTCATGGCGGAAACCAAGCCAAACAGGGCCGGCCAGCGCCACCGCTTCACCAATGGGAGCCCATCCGGCAGCACCGCCAGCGCCAAGACTCCCAGAAACCCCAGCAGGCCAACAGCCGCTGTCGGGATCCCCAAAAACTCTGCCCAACGGCTGGAGAGTACCAGGTCACACCCTCCATCCCCAGTGCAGAAGGCGGCGGGCTGCTCCGTCAGCTTGGTGTAGGTGAGATAGGCCGTCAGCAGGGATCCCAGGCCGGCCAGGATCGCCAAGATCAGACGGGAATGGCGCTGCAGCCAGGTCTCTTCTTGGGCTTTGAGTTTGAGATAAGAAGCCATGGAGTTTCAGGGGTTTCAGCAGTTGGACACCCCCGATTATAGTGGGGTGGAGCTGGGCTCGTCCGTGGGATCCGACGCAGAAGAGCGCACCTGGGCGGCAAACCTGTCTCCCAGCGGATCCAGCTCCCATAGGGATCCCAGTTTGGAGTCGGAGATAGGCCGGTCGCAGAGGCCCCAACGGCGGCGGAAGTAACGGGCCAGATCTTTTTCTGCCAGGGCCAGGTAGACCGGGCGACCATGAGGGCAAGTGTGGGGATTGGCGGTGCGCTGCCAAGCTTCCAACAGCTTTTGCATCTGCTCTAGGGTCAGCGGGATCCCATTGCGCAAGGCCCCTCGACAGGCCACCGCCACCTGGGCTGCCTGCACATCTTGACAACGGCTGAGCTCTAGCAGGGATCCCTGTACCTCTTCTGGATCTTCCGACTCCAAAGCCAAAGGGAGGCGTCGAATGAGATGGGTATTGGGGCCGAAGGGTTCCGGCTCCAGCCCCAACTGCTCCAACCGCTCCAGGGCTTGGGGCGATAGTCCTTGCAGCCTTACGGGCGTCTCCGGTGCCACCAGTTGCCAATGCTGCTGGATGTACTCATAGCGAACTCGCTCGTGGGCCAGGTGTTGCTCCACCAGCCATAACCCCTGGGGGTGCTCTGCCAAGATGTAGGTCCGATGCAGTTGGGCCAGCGCCTTGAGGGGGGGCAGGAGAGAAGTTGGGCGGTCAGAGGGAGGAAAACGGCTCTGGAGATCGGGCGAGACTCGATAGACCACCTTGGCCTCGCTGGCCCGGATCAGATGCACAGAGCGGCGGCTGGCCTGCTCGGATCCCAATTGCAGAAGGGAGTGCAGGTGTTGGCGCAACTGCTCCTGGCGGGCCGTCAGATTCTCCAGGTAGAGCTCGCTTTTGGCAGGATGACGGTTCCAATCCACCTGCTCTGGGGGCAGGCGCAGGTGAACAACCACCAGTGGATGACGGTGGCGAGGCAACGCGTGGTGAAAAACCGACTGGATCAGCCGTTGCCAGTCGGGCATCTGCACAAACCGTCCGTTTACGGCCACACGGATCCAATCGGGGTGGGAGCGATGCAGGCGATCCGGCAGGCCCAGCACCACTTCCCAATCGCTATCCCCATCCTGGATCCGCCGATAGCGCAGATCCGTGGGATCCAACTGCGGCAACACCTGCAGCAGCAGATCTTGCAGAGATTTTCCCGGCCAGAGGCTGAGCAGCAATTGCCCTTCCTGATGCACCTGCCAACTGACCCAGGGATGGGCTAGGGCTGCATTCTGCACCAGGGTCAGGAGCGGGCGAGTTTGAGGCAAGGCCCGACGGCGCAGAGGCCAGTCGGCAAACAAATCCGCAACCGTGACCACCGTTCCCAAGGCAGTGGCTGCCGGCTGCTTGTGGATCAGCTCCCCCTGTCGGTCGTAGGCGGCCAGCCAGCCGTGAGCATCGTCAGCGTGGCGGGTTTGGATAGCCAGGGATCCCAAGCGGGCTAGGCTGTGCAGGGCTTCCCCACGAAATCCCAGGCTGCGACCTTCCAGTTTGCTGGTGGTATGGCGGCGGGCCACCTGCTCCAGCTCCGAGGCCGGGATGCCGTGGCCGTTATCCCCCACCCGCACCTGCCAGCGAGTCGGCCAGATCTCCACTTGAATGCGGGTGGCCTGGGCATCGAGGGCATTTTCCAGCAATTCCCGCAGAGCAGCCCCCAGAGAGTCGATCACCTCTCCTGCCGCCATACGGGCAATCCGTTCTGGAGTCAGGGGTTGGATCTGGAACATGACACCAATCCTGCCAATCTGAGGGTCGGGGGCCAACAGAGCCTTAGCTTAACCTTCTCTTGCGGTTTCTGCGGCGGGCAACAGGAGCCTTGCACGCTCTAACCGGTTGAGGTCTGCAGAGGGGGGAAGTGCGCTCGATTTTCCGCTGGCCATTTCTACCGATTCGTTCCAAAGAGGCAATCAAAGCCAGATAAGATTTACATAGGAATAACTTTCATGCTACTGAGGATTTGGCCTCTTCTGATTTTTTGGGTTTCCAGAATATTTTTTGTGTATTGGCAATGTTCTCAACACGGCAGAACTGCAGCAAACTTTGAGCCTTTTATCAGATGCAGATTTTGTGGATGGTGCCCTGACAGCGGGTTGGAATGCCAGGTTTGTCAAAAACAATAGGCAACTGCCCAAGGGATCCCTGCAGCAACAGCAGATCCAGGAGACCATTTCTGCGGCTCTAGATCCCAATTGCCGTTTAGCTTGATCTGGAAGTGGCCCAACGGCAGGAACTGCGTAAACCCCAGCCAAGCACAGCTTCAAAAGGTCGGGCTTTCCCATGAGCAGTATGCAGGGCGTCTTCTACTGCTTATCCAAAAGGGCTCCCGTTTCCGGTTGATGCCAAGCGGCTAAGGTCGAGCCCCTCACAATAGGAAAATGGGCTGGGATCCTTCAGCCCCCGGCAAAGTTGGTAGAATAAAGTCAGCCTTCGCCTTGAACTTGAATTTGGATAGGGACTGGGGTCGACCGTTGGGATCCTCGGCTATGTTCGACAAACTGCTCTTTCCCATCGATAACTCGCGTGAAACCAGCCACGCCTTGCCCTTGGTGGCGGACATAGCACAGCGCTACAAGAGCCAAGTGTATTTGCTTTCTGTGCTGGATGATACGGAGCTTGACCCGGAGCGAGCCGAGCAAGCCCGGCAGAACATCCACAACCTGCTTAAGCAAACGGAGTCCGGCCTGCATCAAATCGGCCTTAGCAACGTCAAGAGTGAGTATCGAGAGGGGAAGGTACCTTTTGTCATCTGTGATGTGGCAGACGAGCTGGAGATCAGCCTGATTGTGATGGGCTGCCGCGGCCTCACCCTATCTGGAGAGGGGCAGAACAACTCCGTGAGCCACCGCGTGATCGATCTCTCCCCCTGCCCGGTGTTGGTCGTGCCCTGAGGAGAGGGATCCCATTGACCAAAAGGCGCGGCAAGCCCCGTCCTTCAGGGCAGGGAAGGATAGCGCCGA
>NZ_JANSIB010000043.1:0-19895 GCF_047461895.1 Synechococcus sp. R55.8
TCGGCGCTATCCTTCCCCGCCCTGAAGGACGGGGCTTGCCGCGCCTTTTGGTCAAGTTTCTGAAGCCTACACCAGCAAGACCTATAGTTGGAGTGCCGAGAAGGCTCAGAGGGCATTCGTATGCACCGAGACCTGAATGGCGCATGGGGGATTTTCCTGCATGCTTAGGTAGAACTGCCCTGTTCCGGCAATCTGCATTGGTGAAAGATGCTAGCTTTTTTAGCATCCAGTAGCCCAAAAAGTGCGGACTATGGTCAAGCGTGTGCGGTTGGATCCCATTGCCCAAGTGTCTGAAATCGCCACCAACAGCAATTTGCTCTCGGTACTGTTGCAGGAAGAGCTGAATGTGTTGAAAGAGTGCGGTGGGCGCGGCCTCTGCGCCACCTGTCATGTGTACGTTAAGGAGGGGATGGAGTCTTTATCCCCGATGAGCAAGCGGGAGCAGCGCACCCTGGAGGTGATCACCACCTGCAAGCCTAACTCTCGCTTGGCCTGCCAAGCGCGGGTGCTGGGGGAAGGGGTGGTGGTGGAATTGCCTGCCGGGATGTACATCCATGCTTTTCAGGATATCGAGGCGTTGATCGGTCGGCGAGCGGAGCAGCCACTTTTGCACCCTGTAACCGGCGCGGTTTTGGTGCAGGAGGGCAAGCTGATCACCCGCTCGGTGCTGGAATCGGTGAAAGGGCTGGATCTGGATATCCAAGAAGCACTGGCTCGGAGCAGCCAGGAGTTTTGAGATTTTGATCCCATCTTTTGAGCCAGTTTGGGCCCCTTTTTGAGGCCACTTGGCCACCCCGTATATAAACAAAGCATTCTCAGGTGAGTATTCCTATGCCCCCTGTGTTTCTTGGGATCGATCTGGGCACTTCTGGGATGCGGGTGGTGGCCCTCTCAGAGCAGGGGGAGGTGGTGGCCAAAAGCGAGCGCCAGTGGGATCCCCCAGAGACCAATCCGGGCCGCTGGTTGCGAACCCTGAAAGCCCTTTTGGGACAACTGACCGCGCAACTGGGGGAGCAGTATTCCATTGCAGCTCTGAGTGCTTGCAGCACTTCCGGCACCATTCTGCCGGTGGATGGTCGAGGCATGCCGTTGGAACAGGCGTGGCTGTATTCTGACCCACGGGGCCAGGCTCAGGCCAAGCAATTGGGGATCCCTGCCAGTTGGGGTCTCAGCCGTTGGCTGTGGTGGGCGGAAGCCTATCCTGATCAGTATCGAGACAGCTACTTGGCCCATCCGGCGGACTTTTTGCTGAGCCAACTGGGGGGGCGCAGGCAGGTGACCGATCACACCCATGCCCTCAAGAGCGGTTTCGACCTGGAGGCCTACACCTGGCCTCAGGAGTGGTTGGCGCGGCAGGGCCTAAACCCCAAGCATTTCCCCGAGGTGGTGCCGCCGGGAACAGTTTTAGGAACGGTGCGAGCAGACTGGGGGTTGGGGCCGGAAGTGCTGATCGCGGCAGGGATCACCGATGGCTGTGCCGGGCAACTGGCGGCAGGGGCTATTCGCTTGGGGCAGGTTTCCACCAGCTTGGGCACAACCCTTATTTTTAAGGCCAACAGTCCGGATCCCATACAAACCCCAAGCATCTATTCCCATTTGCACCCGGACTGTGCTCCACACCGCTGTCGCGAACGAATGGTTTGGTGGCCGGGGGCCGCCTCTTTTTGTGGAGGCGGAGTTTTGCCTCATTACTTCCCCGACGGCAACCTGCAAATGCTGGATCAGCAAGCTCAGGCTTATCTGCCCACCGGGCTGGTCAGCTATCCCCTTTGTCAGCCGGGAGAGCGTTTTCCCATTGTCGATCCCCAGTTTGCCGGGTTCTTGCCGGAGGCAGAAGAGGGATCCCCCCGTTTTTACGCTGCTTTGTTGGAGGGGGTAGCGATGGTGGAGCGGCTGGGGCTGGAAACGTTGGCCGCTCAAGGGATCCCAGTGCCAGAGCAGAGCCCGATTTTCACCACCGGTGGAGGCAGCAAAAGCCCTCTCTGGTTGCGCCTACGCGCCAGCATCCTTGCTCGTCCCTTGGCTGTGGTGAAACACCCGGAGCCGGCTGTGGGGGCAGCCATCTTGGCCGCTTCTGCCTATTGGTGCTGCTCTGTCCAACAGGCTGCCGATCGATTGGTACAGGTAGAACGCTATGTTCAACCGGATCCAGAGTGGGTGAAGTCTTACGCAGAGATCTACTCGGTCTTTCACAGCCGCCTGAGCAACCTGCTTTGACATGTTCCCTGCTCTACTGTCTTGCTTCCCCGTAGCGGTAGGGTGAGGATTCTTGTTACTGGTTCCACAACAGCCCTTGCCGCAAAGGATCCCGTCCCGCTTTCGCCAGTAGGTTTCCCCTCTAAAACAGCGATGATGGTTTCCCAGTTGTTCAGGCTACAGACTTATGACTATGTAAGTATTAAGCGGTCACGGGATACAGCTGCCTACCTACGTTTTTTGAGCTTCGTGAATGCTCAGCCGTGGAAACGAGATTCTTTTTAAACGGAAATGAAACATTTTCGTTGCATTGCTTCCTAACTTTCCTTCTCTCCTGAGAGAGAAGCTAGGGGTGAGGATCGGCAGCGAGGTGTCTCAATCTTGTTTGAAACGACTGTAAAAGCATTCTGACATCGAAAAGCAGGGATCCCCGCTTGGGGATCCCCGATTGGTATGGCCGGAGCCGCAAGCCAAGCTAGGGCTGCCGCCGGAAGCTCTTGACTTCTAAAACCGGCCCTACCTGAGCCACCGTCACCATGTCTTCTCTGATCTGTCCCTGGATGGTGACCTCTAGTCCCTCTTGCAAGAGCTCTTTGGGGGCACGGAAAAGGGCATAGTGCTCGCCGGAAGGCAGCGTCAGCACCCACACTCCCCCTTCGATATCCAGGAACTGGATGGTACCGCTGTACTCTTGCATCACTGCCTCAGCGCCAGCCCAGTTGCCGTGGATTGAGATTCCGTAGCCGCTTGCGCTCCCAAGTAGGCCAGGCCCAGGCAGAGCAAGCCATTGAAGAGCAAGAAGGAGCGACCCAACCAAGCAGAGGATCCAAGCCATAGCACCCCCTCATAAAACAGGGATCCGGACAAGAGCAGATGCGAGGCCATGCCGATGCACAAGCCAATCACCGCCCAGCGCCAGCGCCGATGGCCCAGGAGCAGCAACATCAACAGGCCTGGGATCAACACGCTGGCAAATAGGGGGTTCAAGGCATTGGTCTGGGCAAAGGCGGTGCCCAACTCCGGCAGGGAGCTACCCGCCAATTGGAAGGGCCAACGGGGGCCACCGACAATCGCCAACCCCTGCAAGGGGAAAAGACCGGCACTGCCCAAAAGCATCCCAGCCAGCAAAGGCACCGTCTGCAGCAGCCGCTTGGGAGCCAGCCACCAGCGGATCAGCACCAGGATGATGTAGCCGCCCACCACCATCAGCAGCTTCGGCACCAGGGCAATCGGGCCACCATCGAACCAGAAGCGTGGGTTGAGGTAGCCATTGTTGTTCAGGTACTGCAGGAAGTCCTTCAGCCAGAGCACCAAGGGGTTTTCGTCCTGTTGTCCTGTGGCCCTGGCCAGCGCCTTGGCCGCATCCAAACGACCGGCCCCGTAGAAGTTCTGTTTGTCGCCGGGCACTGGGGTAGCCGACATTTTCAGCACTTCCTCCACCTTGTCCGGGTCTTTGATGCCCTGAGCCTGGATCAGAGCTGCCACACCGGCTACGTGGGGAGTGGCCATGCTAGTGCCTTGGAAGTAGGCAAAGACCGGCTCGTTGGGGTTACGACGGTTGATGGTTTGCTGCAGAATGCCGTACTCGGGGTGATCAGGCGTTTTGGCTCCGCCGGGAGCAGAGATGTCCACCCCCACCCCATAGTTGGAGTAGGGGGCTTTCTCCCCGTTGGGCCCCGTGGCCGAGACAGCGATCACATGCGGGTAACGGGCCGGGTAGCTCACCTGGTTGGAGTTTTCGTTGCCAGCGGCTGCAATCACCGTCACCCCCTTGCTGTGGGCATAGGCCACCGCCTCCTCCATCAGTTGGGCAGAAGCGCGGCTACCCAGGCTGAGGTTGATGATCGTAGCCCCGTGGTCGGCAGCATAGCGGATCCCTTCCACCACATCCGACAGGGATCCAAAGCCATTGGCATCCAACACCCGTACCGGCATGATCTTGGCCTTGAAGGCAATGCCGGCTACACCCAAGACATTGTTGGTGGATTGGGCGATGGTTCCCGCCACATGGGTGCCGTGGCCGTTGAGGTCTTCCGGATCCTCATCGTCATCCACAAAGTCGTAGCCCTTCACAAATTGGGTTTGGGCTAGATCCGGCACTCGTGTTACTCCCGTGTCCACCACGGCTACCGTCACCCCTTCCCCTTGGGAGATGTCCCAGGCTTCCGGCATGCGGATGGCCCTGAGGTTCCATTGCTGGGGATAGAGGCGGTCGTTGGGCACGAAAGCCGCCTGGAATTGATAGTTGGGGTGAGCATACTCGATCAAGGCTTCGTCGGTGAGCCGCTTAACCAGCCGCCGCGTGGATCGCAGGTGGTCGGCATCCACGTCAAACAGGTAGATCGCTTCTTGGCGGGCAAAAGCGCTGTCGCTGCTGGGGCGGAGCGTCAAATGATACTCTTTAGCGATAGCGGCAATCTGACTGGGGGTGGCTGTGTTCACAAAGTTGACCACGATGCTGTCGTAGGGGGCGGATCCCTTGCCGCAAGCCGTCAACAGCAAGGCCATCAAGCCGGCGCAGCAAAGACCCAACCAGCGTCTGAATTTCATAATTCACGCCCTCGGGATCCAAAAAATGTTGCAACCAGTATGCCCTCTGGATTGACAATTGACGAGATGAGAGCCGGCATGGGGGCAAAATTGCCAAAAGGTGCAACCTTCGCCGCGCAAGAAGGGATCCCAGCCCTGCCGAGAAAGTGCTATGACAAGATGAGCGTAAATTGCCGCTTGGAGGGGGGAATCGGGATCGATGGATAGAGTCTTGCAGCTCATGATCCAGGGTTGGTACTACTCCATCCCCCTGTTGACGTTCTCGGTCTTCTCAGTGGCCTGTTGCATTGAGCGGGTGCTGTTTTGGTGGAAGATCACCCATCGGCAGGAGGAGGTGGTGCAGCAAGCCCTGAGCCAGTACCGCCGCAACCCACGCGCTGCCCAGTATTTGCTGGAGCAAAATGCCGATCTGCCGATTGCCCGCATCTTTTTGGCCGGGTTGGAGCTGAACGAGGCCAGCCCGGAAGATTTTAAGCTGGCTCTGGAAACGGCCCTGGCGGCAGAAGTGCCTCTGCTGAAGCGCTTCAACACTGTCTTCGACACCGTAATCACCGTTGCCCCCTTCTTGGGCTTGCTGGGCACCGTTACCGGCATCATCCAGATCCTCAGCTCCATCCAACTGGGGGATATCGGCGGCACCGATACGCAGGGGGTAGGTCAGGGGATCGCCGAAGCCCTGTACTCGACGGCCTTTGGGCTGATCGTGGCCATTCCCACCCTGCTGATCTCCAATGTCTTCCGCTCTTTGTACCTGCGGCAACTCTCTAAGATCCAAGAGTACGGCGGCATGCTGGAGCTGCTGCATCGGCAGCGGCAAGAGATGCAGGCCCAACAGCTTTCCCAGTATTCCTACACCCAATCTAGCCCCAGTGGCAGCTCCACCCTTCCCCCCTACTCCTCGCTTGAGCCCTCCTAACCTATGCGCATCCCCGAAGAGAACTTCCGAGCTGGCGAGATCAACATCGTGCCCCTGATCGATGTCATCTTCTCGATCCTGGTGTTTTTCGTGATTGCCAGCCTGGTGCTCACCCGCTCCGAGGCTCTGGATGTGAACCTGCCGGACGCGACCACAGCCGAAGTTCGTCTGCAGCCGGATGTAACGGTGAGCCTGACGGCGGAAGGACAGATTGCTGTCAATCAGGAGAAGATTGCCGATATCTCTGCTCTGATCCCGGCAGTGGAACGCATCCTGGCCGAGAAGCCGGCTGAAGGGCGGCGCTTGGTGGTGATCAACGCCGATTTGGCCCTCTCCCACGGCAAGGTGGTGGAGGTGATGGATACCCTGCAGCGGGTGCCCAATGTCAGCTTGGCGATTGCAGCCCGCCGCCCCAGCAGTAATCGGTAGCCAGCTTAGGATTTGGGCCAGTTTTGTCAAATATAGTCATTTCAGGTTAGGGTGAGACGCCTAGGCTACTGGTCGCGCCAGCGGGACGGAGTCCTTGAAAAACCTTCTGGCCCTCTGCATTATCGCTCCGCAACGCTATTGCTCTGCAACGCCGACGCGACCAACGTTTGGGGTGTGGGTGTAGTGTCCTGGTTTAAATCGAAATGACCATAGACCCAGTTTTCCGGTAAGCTCATTTGCTAACCCGCTCTCTAGCCTGGGGGTGAGGGGTCATCCTGCGCCCAGCACCTGAACCAGCAGCGCCTTTTGCACATGTAGGCGATTTTCCGCCTGATCCCACACGCGGGACTGGGATCCCTCCAGTACTTCAGTGGTGATTTCCTCTTCCCGGTGGGCCGGCAGGCAGTGCAGCACAATGGCTTGCGGATCTGCCTGTTGCATCAGCTCGGCATTGACCTGGTAGGGCAGAAAGGTGGCCTTGCGGGCCTCGGCCTCAGCTTCTTGACCCATGCTGGCCCACACGTCGGTATAGACCACCTGGGATCCAGAGACGGCTTCCTGGGGATCCTGCAGCACCAACACCTGGGATCCCTGGGCCAGAGTGCGGGCTTGCTCCACCACTGCCGCATCCGGCTCGTAACCGGGGGGGGTGGCGACGCGGATGTGGATCCCGCTCATGGCACAACCCAACAGCAGGGAGTGGGCAACGTTATTGCCATCGCCGCAATAGGCCAGGGTCAGGCCCGCCAGTTGGCCAAAGTTCTCCTGAATGGTGAGCAGATCGGCCAACACCTGACAGGGGTGAAACTGATCGGTGAGGGCGTTGATCACCGGAATATCGGCATACTCGGCAAAGGTTTCCAGTTCCTTCTGGTGGTAGGTGCGAATGGCGATCACATCCAGGTAGCGGGAGAGGACGCGGGCCGTATCCTGCAGGGGTTCGCCGCGGCTCACCTGCATCACCGTCGGCACCAGATCCAGGGTGCTGCCCCCGCATTGGGCCATGGCTGCCGTAAAACTGGCGCGGGTGCGGGTAGAAGCTTTCTGAAACAACAGCCCCAACACCCGACCCCGCAGCTCCACCCGATAAGGATCCCGCTTTAACTCAGCCGCCTGGGCTAGCAGGGCCGACAGCTCCGCCGGGGTTAGGTCGCTGAGCTTGAGCAGATCCCGTCCGACCAAATTCATGGATCCCGCGATCTTCGACCCCGCCATTGTGCTACGCGCCACCTACAGAAACAATAAAAGCATCCCCAGCCCGGCGCTGGTCAACACTCCTCGAATAACTCGAATGAGAAGAGTCTTAATAGTCTTAAATAGCTTGGGCCTCGGCTTAACCCCAGTCTCAGGAGTGCCAGATCTGAGACCCATCAAAACCGCTCCCAACACCGGCTAACGTGAAGAGGAACGAATGGCCTCTTGGGCCTGCTGCCGACGGGCAGAGATCTGAGCCTGCAGAGCCTGGATGGCAGCAGCGTACTGTGGGTCGGCTGGGGTGGCCACCAGCTCTCGGTTCTGGCTGAGCCGCTTCAGATCTTCCTCGGACAATTCCACCAAAATATCGGGGGTAATGCCCTTGTGGTCAATGTCGTTGCCGTTGGGAGTGCGATAGCGGGCGATGGTCACCGCCAGCCCCGAGCCATCAGACAGGGGATGCACCGACTGCACCAGGCCCTTGCCGAAAGTTTGCGTGCCGACGATCACGGCGCGCCGGTTATCCTGCAGAGCCCCCGACAAAATCTCGCTGGCGCTGGCCGAGCCACCATCCACCAAAACGGCCAAAGGTTTATCGGTGAGGGCCGTGTTGTTGGCCGTCAGGCGATCCTGCTCCCCTTGGCGGTTCACCGTCGAGACGATGCTGCCCCGGTTGATCCACATGCGGGCAATCTCGGCGCTGGAGTAGAGCAGCCCCCCTGGGTTGGCGCGCAGATCCAGAACATAGGCGGCTACCCCTTGTTTTTCCAGCTCGCGAATGGCTTGGCGCACCTTCTCGGCGGCGTTGCCGGAAAACTGGGTGATGCGAATGTAGCCGATGGGCAGGCCGTTCTCCTCGTGAACCTTGTAGCGCACGGTGGCCAGCTCAATTCTTTCCCGCACCAAATCGAACACCTTTAGCCCTTCCCCCTCGCGGCGAATGGTCAGCCGCACCCGCGTACCCGGCTCGCCCCGAATGAGGTTGACTGCAGCGTTGGTGTCCATGCCTTCGGTGGACTTGTCGTCGATGCGCACGATCACGTCTTTGGATTTGATCCCGGCCCGGTCGGCAGGAGACCCTTCAATGGGGGAGATCACCACCAGCTCGTTCGTCTCTTGATCCATGCCCAGCGTGATCCCCACCCCGGTCAGCTCGCCGGATGTATCGATTTGCATGCTGGCAAACTGATCCGGATCCAGAAATCGGGTGTAGGGATCGTTGAGTTTCTTCAGGGCTTCCCGGATGGCCGCGTAGGCATCTTCTCGGGTGGCATACTCTCGGCTGAGCAGATCCCGCCGCACCGCTTCCCAATCCAGGGAATTAAAAGACGGATCCACATATTCCCGATTGACAATTTGCCAAACCTCGTCCACCACCTCTTTGGGATCCCGGCGAAACCCCGCCCAACCCGGCATAGATAGCTGCACGCCGACCAGCGACACCGCTGTCATCACCGCAGCCGTTGCACTAACCACAAACCCACGCTTTCTCATTGGCTCTCCTGGAAGGCGCTAAATCGAGGTTGACGAGGTGGATCTCTAATCGTCAGGGAACTGGGTTTCGAGCAAGGGTTTTCCCCTATCCAAACTTCAGCTTAGAAGCATCGAGAGCAAGGAAAGGCTCCCCTGCTGCAGCAAGTGGGATCCAGACTTTGGTAGGCTACAGATACCCCCAAGCGACTGTGCCCAACCTAGCATAGGGATCCCTTCTGGGGGTGCTCCTGGGATCACAGTTCAACACAACTTATCCTCACAGCTCTTCTTCATATCAATGGGCACCTTTGCCCCTGTTTGACTCTATGTCCCTCGCCACCGATTGCCCCAGCTCGCTTGCCTCTGCTTCAGACCGCCCGCTGCTGTCCCAAGTGCAGTTGGCTCGCGCTGCTGCCCAACACACGGCCACCTTGCCCACGGCTATTAAGAATGCCGCTCTGGAGGCCATGGCCACTGCCTTGGTGGAGCACCAAGAGCCTATCTTGGCCGCCAACCGGGCGGACTTGGAGCGGGCAGCAGAGATGGTGAAAGCCGGGGAGTTGTCGGCATCTGCCTATGCCCGCCTGAAGCTGGACGCCCACAAACTGGCAGATATGGTGGCCGGAGTGCGGCAGGTGATCCGGCTGGGGGATCCGGTGGGCCGAGCTTTGCTGATCCGGGAACTGGACGAGGGGCTAATTTTGGAACGGCGCACCTACCCTTTGGGGGTGCTGGGGGTGATCTTCGAGTCGCGGCCCGATGCTCTGGTGCAAATTGCTGCCCTGGCGGTGAAAACCGGCAATAGCGTCTTGCTCAAGGGGGGATCCGAAGCTTTGCTCTCCTGTCAAGCCTTGATGGCGGCCATCCAGGCGGGCCTGCAGCAGATCCCAGAGTTTCCCCAGGGATCCCTGCAGTTGCTCACCAGCCGCGCCGAGGTCAAGGCCCTACTGCAACTGGAGGGGCTGGTAGACCTGATCATCCCCCGCGGCTCCAGCAGCTTTGTCCGCTACATCCTGGAGAATACCCGCATCCCGGTATTGGGCCATGCCGATGGCCTGTGTCACCTGTACGTGGATCGGGCAGCGAACGTGGACATGGCAATCAAGCTGACGGTGGACAGCAAAACCCAGTACCCCGCCGCCTGCAATGCCATCGAGACTCTGCTGGTTCACGAGGCCATAGCCCCCCACTTTTTGCCTCTGGCGGTCAAGGCCCTGCGGGAGAGGGGGGTGGAATTGCGGGGGGATCCCCTCTGCCGCGAGCTGGTGCCGGATCTGATCCCGGCCAGCGAAGCCGACTGGAGCACCGAGTATGCCGACTTGATCCTCTCTATTAAAGTGGTGGGCTCCCTTGACGAGGCCATTGCCCACATCCAGCAGTACGGATCCCGCCATACCGAAGCGATTGTAACCGAGGATGCCGCTGCTGCCCGGCGATTTTTGGATGAAGTAGATGCAGCGGGGGTCTTTCACAACGCTTCCACCCGCTTTGCCGACGGGTTTCGCTACGGCTTTGGGGCAGAAGTGGGCATCAGCACCCAAAAACTGCCGCCGCGCGGCCCGGTGGGCTTGGAAGGCTTGGTGACTTACCGCTACCAACTGCGAGGGCAAGGACATCTTGTAGCCGACTACACAGGCCCCCAGGCGCGACCTTTTCAACATCGGGATCGCCTGAACAACACCGGCTTAGCTTAGCTGCAAAAGCCGGCTGTACAAACCGGCTGTACAAAGCAGTCGTTCACAAAAACCGTTCTCCTCGTCTTCGCGGCTCCAGGTTGAGGTAAATTAAAAAATAGCTTCGTGATTGCCAAGGGTTGCGCTTTGCGGCGCGCTATGGTGTGACAATGGACTACCGGGTTCCGGGTTTGATGTTATGGGCTTGAGCGCCCTAGATGTAGCGCTTTGCATTTTGGCCTTTTGTTATTTCGATTAGGAGCTTCGCTGGATCATGCCTGTGCGTCTGTATGTTGGAAATCTGCCGGAAGAGGTGGATCGTCAGGCACTGGAGAAGCTCTTTCGCTCTGCCGGTGAGGTCATTTCCACCAAGGTGATCCGGGATCGGAAGACAGGCAAATGCCGCGGCTTCGGCTTTGTAACGGTAAACACCGAAGAGCAGGCGCAGCAGTACATCGAAAAGTTCAACGGCCACAGCTTTGGGGATGTCAACTTGCGCATTGAGCTCGCCCAGCCGCGCGACCGAGGGGAAGAAGGCGAATCCAAAACAGCGACCTCTGAGCCTTCATCCAAAGAGTCCAGAGGTTCCAAAGATTCCAGGCCGTCCAGAGATTCTGAGGCCAAGGGCCCTAAAGAGTCGGCAGAAAACCCTGCCCCCAGCAAAAAGCAACGCCAGCGCGGCAATAAGGGTGGGCGCTCCACCGTCGTCGCCGAAAGTGAGGCAGCCTCTGAGCCGGATCCCCGCTGGGCCAGCCAGTTGCAGCGGATCAAGGAGCAGCTTCTGCAGGTCACCAATTCCTAACCCCCCCCGAACGAGTGATAGACACTGTTGGGATCTGACGGTAGGCTGGGTGAGTTGCGACGGCTCTAGGCATGTTTGAGAGGGGGGTTGGGATGAATAGGCTAGCGAGGATTTTTCGTGCTTGGGCTCGAGCTGGGCTTTTGTTCGGGCTGGTGGTTCTGCTGGGAGTGGGAAGTGGAGCTCCGGTTTTCCTACCAGCGGCGGCGGCTGTCCCGGCAGATTTGGAAGAGCAGGTGCTGCAGATCATTCGAAAGAACCCCCAGGTGATTCTGGAGGCCGTACAGGAATACCAGCAGCGACAGTACCAGGAGCAGCAGCAACAACAGCAGCGGCTGGCGGAAGAATTTGGCCGTCAACTGCGGGAGAACCCACGCGCCGTCATCGGAGATTCCCCTCGACTGGGATCCGACGCTCTGCGGTTAGTGTTGGTGGAGTTCTCCGATTTTCAATGCCCCTTCTGCGCCCGCGCCCACAGCACCCTCAAGCAGTTCATGGCCGACCACGGGGATGAGGTGACCTTGGTGTACAAGCACCTGCCCCTGACCAGCATCCACCCAGAAGCGATGTCGGCTGCCCGTGCTGCTTGGGCCGCCCAACGTCAAGGTAAGTTCTGGGAGTTTCACGACGAGCTGTTTGCCAACCAATCTCAGCTTGGGGATGGGTTTTATGTGGCCACTGCTGAGAAGCTGGGCCTGAATATAGAAAAATTCAATCGGGATCGGCGCAGTCGGGCGGCAGAACGCGCCATTCAGCGAGATATTGACTTGGCCTCTCAACTGGGCATCGGTGGCACTCCCCATTTCATCTTGAACGGCATTGCCTTCTCCGGTGCGCAGCCGCTGGAGGTGTTTGAGCAGACGCTGCAGCAGGCTAAGCAAGCCCTCTAGCCGGGAAAGTGCTCCGCACCGCTGACGCAAACAGAGTCTCAAGTCCAGATGTCGAGCCCCTACTGCTGTCCGGAGTGCGGGGATGGGCTCCTGTTTCGACCGGATCCCTGTCCCACCTGCGCCAGCCGACAACGCCAGAAGCAGCAAGCTGCCCCTGCTGGGGAAAAACGGAGCAGCTACGACCTGACAGGGCGGGTGGCTGCTGCCGAGTTTTGGCAACTGTTGCGTTGGTACCCCTGTTGTCCCTGCTGTGGCAAGCCCTGGTCGAAGGTGGGATTGTTCTGGAGGGGAAGGGGGAGAGCGTTTGATGGCGGAAGGGGGTCTCGGCTACTCCACGGGCAGGATGCGGGCATCGAACCCTGCTTCGGCCAGAGAGCGCCGCGCCTGTTCGGCGTTGGCCCGTTGCCGGTAGGTGCCCACCTGAATCACTGAGCCCCGCAGGAAGGCATCAGGGGCAAACTGTTGCAGCTTGGGTAGGGCCTCTTCCCCAGCCGGCACCACCACCCAAAATCCGCTGCCACCTTCTTCCCCAGGAGGAACAGCCTGGGCAGGCGAGGAGGAGACGGGATCCGCTTGCAAAAGAGGCTGAGAGCGGCGCAGATCGGCGGGGAAGATCCCCGCTTCATAGCCTTGGCCGGCCAAGTAACGCACCTGCTCGGCGGCAGCAGCAGGGTCGGCAAACCCACCTGTGCGCACCACCCGCAGGTCATCGTAGATCAAGGGCAGGGATCCCTCTAGGAGTTGTTTTAGCGCAGGCCATTTCTCCCCGGTGGGATCGGCCACCAACACCCAATAGCGCTCTCCTTGTGCTGGGTTGGAGATGGGATCCTGGCCCGCATTTTCTCCTACCAGCGACACCGCCACTGCCGGTAACCCCTGAGCGGTTAGCCAGCGGGCTTGATCCTGGGCCAACGACAGGCGGGAGAAGGTTCCCGTTTGCAAAGCAACCTGGCCGCGGTACTGCACCACAGTGGCTCCTGGAAAGAAGCGGCGCACCCGTTCTTCCAAACGGGGATCACCGGTGGGGTTGGGCACGTGAGTGGCAAAGGGACGCTGGGGATCCAAGGGCGGAGCGGTTGGCGTCGGCGGCACAGAGGCTTTTGAGCTGGCAGCAGGGCGGCTGGGTGCTGCTTGGGCAGGAAAAGCAGGGGGCAGAGGGGGATCCGTCTCTTGGCGGCTCACCACCCGCACCGATAACCCCAGCCGTTCCAAGTCGGCCTGACGGCGTTGAGCATGGCTACGGTTGATGAATGTCCCCGCCAGAATGAAAACCTGCCCATCCCCTTGCACAAAATAGGCATCCGGCACCTGGGTGCGCACCTGAGCCAACTCCGCCGCCCCATCCGCCAGTACATGCACTTGGTAACGGGTCAGGGCCAAAGCAGCCGGCAGGACGTTCCCATTAACGGCGTGGAGCACAAGGGCAAAGGCCGCCAGGGATCCGGCAAAGAGGGCCGGTTGCGCTGGCAACAGGAGTGCGGAGCACTTTAGCCAGCCGTAGTCCTTACGGGCGTTGCACATGGGATCCATCTCCTCTGGCGGGATTGGCGGCAACTCAAACCTCTGCATCCGGGATGGAGTCTTTGCCTGGGCCTGCGGGGATCCCCCACAGTGCCAGAGCTCGCAGTTCACCCCTTGCGGGAAGGACAACTCAAAGCTAGCGTAAGCCGAAGTTTGGGCAAGGCTGTGCCAGGGATGGGCTTGCAGATGCCGCCCACCACCGATAGAATGCTCCGCACTGCCACCGCAAAGATGCAGCCCAGTTGGGTTCACGGGAGAAACACAGATCTAGTGCATCTCCAGTATAGACAGGCTGGCAAGACTCTATCGCTATGGCTTGTCGGGGAGTTTGTTTCAGAGGCGACGGCGGCGGGATGGAGTCCTCGCCACAAGGGTGCGGGATCCCCCCAGGGCAAAGCGGATGATCTCCGTCTTGTACTGCTGCGAGCCCTCTGTGTAGCGGGCAAGCTGAATGGCAGATCCCTGGCCGGAAGGAAGCAAGAACCGTTCGCGACAGTGGTGGGCAGCACTCTCTGGAGTTTCCGCTTCGAGGGCAATGAAAAACCGCAGACGCAGCAGCACTTCCAACTTGGACAAGTGCTCGGTTTGCTCTGGCACCAAGCGGCCTAACGAGATTTGTAGGCGCGGCCTGCGTCGCCGAGATCCGGGGCGGCCCCAAAGCTGCTGGGCCAGTGTCCACAGAGAGGTCTGCTCAGAGGACTTGACCAACAGCTTTAAGCCTGTCAGCGGGTTAAGACCATAGGTAAGCAGCAGAGAATACATCGGCGGCAGGAAAGATTCAGAGGAGCGTTTTGAGCTAACGTCAAAAGGATACCCTATAGGCCAACTGTAGCACTGCCTACCCTCTATCCCCATCCAAGCCCCGCCCTTCCCTATGGCCGGGATCCCTGCTCAACGCTGGCTGTTTCATCCTGTGGACAAGTTGACTGCCCAGAGCTTGGCCGAGGCAGTGGGGATCTCGCCCATATTGGCTCAGATCTTACTCAATCGCGGGCTCTCCAGCCCTGCTGCCGTGCAGCAGTACCTGCAGCCGGATCCCGCCCACCTGCCTCCACCCAGTCAGGATTTTGCCGATTTGCCCCTGGCGGTGGACTTGCTGGACGGGGCGATTCGCCGACAAGAGCCCATCGCCATTTGCGGCGACTACGATGCCGACGGCATGACCAGCACGGCCCTGCTGCTGCGGGCTTTGCAGGACGCTCCAGTGCATTACCGCATCCCCAGCCGCATGACGGAGGGCTATGGCCTCAACAGCCGCATGGTACAAGAGCTGCACCGAGAGGGGGTGCGCCTCATTCTCACCGTGGACAACGGCATCTCCGCCCACGAGCCCATCCAACTGGCCAAAGCTCTGGGCTTGACAGTGATCGTGACGGATCACCACGATTTGCCGCCCCAGTTGCCCCCTGCCGATGCCATCCTCAATCCCAAGCAGCTCCCCGTTTCTTCTCCCTATCGGGGGATGGCCGGGGTGGGAGTTGCCTACCTCCTGGCCCAGGCGCTGGCCGAGCGCCGTGGTGATGGCCATCTGCAGCGGGTGGCCCTGGAACTGTTTACTGTGGGCACCATTGCCGATCTGGCGCCGCTGACGGGGGTTAACCGCCTTTGGGTGCGGCAGGGGCTGCACCTCTTGCCCACCTCCCAGGTGGCAGGGATCCGCGCCCTTCTGCAGGTGATGGGCATGCAGGGATCCCTGGAGGGGCTGCGGCCTGAGTGGATTGGGTTTGGCCTGGGGCCCCGCATCAACGCCGTTGGGCGAATTGGCCGGGCGAGAATGGGGATCCAGTTGCTGACCACCGACGATCCCCTGCAGGCAGAGAAACTGGCCCGCCGCTGCGAACGGCTCAACCAGGTGCGGCAGCAGATGTGCGGGCGCATCGAGGCAGAAGCCCTCGAGCAAATTGCCCAGCAAGGCCGAGATCTGCAACAGGAGCGGGTGTTAACAATTTTGGGATCCCCTCAGCAGAAATGGCATAAAGGGGTGATCGGCATTGTGGCCTCGCGGTTGGCAGAGCGTTTTGGCTGTCCGGTGTTCATCGGCAGCCAGTCGCGGCAAGGGGAGATCAGCGGCTCGGCGCGGCAGGGGATCCCCGAGTTTGACGTGTTTCAAGCGTTGGAGTTTTGCAAGGATCTGTTCACCAAGCACGGCGGCCACCCCGCTGCCGGGGGATTTAGCCTGAGAGCAGAAGACTGGCCTTTTTTTGAAGAACGATTGCGGCAGTTTGCCCAACAGCAGTTGCAGCCGGAGCAGATCCAGCCGCTGGTGCAAATCGATGCCGAAGTGTCGCTGTCAGATCTCACCCTTGACCTCTATCGAGAGCTCCAGCATCTGCAGCCCTGTGGCATCGGCAATCCTGAGCCGGTCTTCTGCAGCCGCAACCTGCAGGTTCTGCAACAGCAGCGATTTGGCCCAGTTCCCGGCCACCTGAAGCTGCTGCTCCGGGATCCTGCTCTCCCTACGCAACGCTCCCATGGGTTACGTGCTACTCGGACGGAGTCCTCTTGTCCGGGCAGGAGCGACTCAGCCGCCAAAACCCCCAGTGATGACCGCGGAGTGGCCAGCATCACCGATGCGTTGGTGGGGATCACAAACGCGAAGCCCCAGCGCCCTCTTTGGGCCATCCGTTGGCGGGGAGCGGAAACCCATCCGCTGCCGGAGCGAGTTGATGTAGCCTACACCCTCAAGGCCAAAACATGGCAGGGAGAAACCCAACTGGAGCTGGAAATTCTCGGGATCCAACCTGCCCAAGAGGCTGCCACTGCCGGCAACCCCCCTCTCGAGACCCCTGACGCGAGCGAGGCTCCCATTCTGGACACCGTTTCTTCGATGCTCAACCCCAAGCCTTCTACCCCCTCCCAGGGCAGGGCGGAGCCCTCACCTCTGTTGATCTGGCGCCCCACCCCCCAGCCCACCCAGCCTTTGCGTTGGCAAGCTGTAGACCGATTTTCTGTCCTCTGGCCTCAGGCGCAGGGAACCATCCTGTTCTACGGCTTCCGCCGCCCCTCGCTGGTCTTGTCTTCAAGGCCTACGGCCCGCTATCGCGAACGGCGGTACCTGACTCTCCACTACGACCGTCCCCAAGCCGGCCACCGCTATGATCAACTCTGGTTGTGGAGCTGGCCCCCTTCTCTGGATCACCTCAAGTGGCTGCTCTGTTGCACCCCCAGCAGCGAGCTGTTGATTGCCGTCCATCAGCAAGCGGTGCCCCTGCCCTCCGCTGCCAGCTTGCAACGCCAGCTCCGCCAATACCTGCAAACCCGCAGCCAGGTGGATCTGCTGCGCTTGGCCCAGCAGTGGTGGCTGTCTCCGGCAGTGTTGGTGGCAGGATTACGCTCCCTGGGGTACGCCTGCCCAGATTTTGGCCCCACGGGATCCCTCGGCGAAGAACTGGAAGCCCAGCAAGCTTGGTACAGCAGCTCCTGGCAGCAAGTTGCCGCCCTGCTTCAGGGATCCCACCTGGATTCTTCTGCTGCAGAGGCCCATGGGGATTAAACTGCTGCTCGGCTCCGACTACCACGGCAGCGCTCGGCTGATCCGGCAGGCCCTTGCCCATCTGCCGGAGGTGGATGCTTACATCAACTGCGGGGATTTCTGTTCCAAGGCCGGCAAACCTTCCCGCAAGGCCACCCAGGGCTTTCATCCGGCAGCCCAAGCAGAGGTGGTTCATCTGCAATCCTTTTTGGCGGCAGTGGAGAGCCTGGGCAAACCCTGGCTCTTTTTACCTGGCAACCACGATCCAGCAGCTTCGGTTTTGAATTCGCTGGTTGGCCGTTGGGGGCGGGCCATCACCCAGTCCTGCTGCTTTGAGTGGCTGGGGTTACAGGTTTTGGCTGTACCCTGGACTCCCCCCTGTGGTTGGAGCTGGTCTCTCACCTCCGCCCATTTGCAGGAGCTGCTCGCCCTCTACAGTCAACCCCCCCGGCCCATTGACCTGCTGCTGACCCACGCTCCGCCGCGGGGCCTTTTGGATGAGGGGGGGAAGTGGTATCACCGTCGCACACCCACCTTGCGCCCCCTTTTGGAACAGGTGCAGCCCCGCTACTACATCTGCGGACACATGCACTGGGATGGGGGCAAGGTAGAGCGGTGCGGATCCACCCTGGTGATTAACACAGCCCTGCACAACATGGTTCTCGAGATCCATTAGGTAGGAAGCCCTTGGACAGCCTTCCGCCTCCTCAGCTTTCCGCTACATCCATACGATTCGTAGGAACCTTCCATGACCCGTCCTTTGATCTTGGCCAGCAGTAGCCCCGGCAAATGGCGCGAGTTCAATGCCTTTTTCCAGGCCCATGCCCCTGCTTGGGAGCTGCGCCGCATGCCCTCAGAAATTGAGGTGGAAGAAACCGGCACCACCTTTGCCGAAAATGCCCTTCTCAAAGCCAGAGCCGTGGCCAAGTCTCTGGGGGAGTGGGCCATTGCCGACGATTCCGGCTTAGCGGTAGAAGCCCTTGGCGGTGCCCCTGGGATCCACTCGGCTCGCTACGCCCCCAGCGACGCTGCCCGCATCGAGCGGTTGCTCAGGGAAATGGAAGGGATCCCAAATCGCCGGGCCACCTTTCACTGCGCCATCGCCCTGGTGGATCCCCAAGGTGTAGTGCATGCCCTGGTGGAAGGGGTATGCTCGGGAGAGATCTTGACCCAGCCGCGGGGAGAGGGGGGGTTTGGCTATGACCCCCTGTTTTGGGTGCCCGAAGTGGGGCTAACCTTTGCCGAGATGAGCCCAGCTCAAAAAGAGGCCATCGGCCACCGAGGCCGAGCCTTGCGCGCCTTGAAAGCGCAGTTGCCTCTCCTGGAGAAGCGTATGGGCTGGCTTGGATCCCAGCAATAGCCCCCGATGTCCTGGCTGGGGAGCTGCTAGCATACAATAGTCCCTTCCCTTCGGGGGAGTGAAATTGAAAGCCGTCTTGCCTTGGCAGCTGAGGGGAGCGCTCGAAGAACTATGGGTTTTTCTGAGTTTGAGGATCAAGATCCCATTGCAGCAGCGGAACGGACTGCTGCCCCCGATCCCAGCCGCCATTCCCCGGATTCTGCCGGTGAGGAAGCCGCGGTCTCCTCGGTTGCAAACTCTGGTGAAGGAAGGGAGCGGCAAAGTCGTCGTTCCCCACCCCCTTTGCCGGAAGAGGGCTCAACCTTTGTGGGCGCAGAGGATTGGCTGGACGTTCGCGGTAGCGGGACGGAGTCCTTGGAGAATGGGCGGGATAGCTACAGGGAGTCCGCGCAAGGGGCCACTTCTCGCCCTTCCAACCGCTCCCCCCAGACTGGCCGAGACGAGGGGTCTCGTGTTGACAGCGAAAAGGGGGGGCAGAAAGCCGCTGCAGGAGGAGCCGGTGAGCGTCCTGGGCAAGCCCTGGTTTCCCGCCGTTCTGTCTCCAGCAACCGCGGCTACGACGGATCCGCCCGTTCCTCTGCCTTTCGCGGTAGCGGGACGGAGTCCTTTGCTGGCCGCTCGCGTAAGCGGGACGGAGTCCTTGGGGAATCCGGCTACCGCAGTGACTACAGCCGTTCCGCGGCTTACGGCTACACCTCCAGCTATGTTGGCGGTGGGGGATATGGCGGTGGTGGGCGAGGCGGCAGCTCCAGCGGGGGGGTCTCCTCCTCCGATCTGACGATCCTGCTGGTGGTGGCCCTGCTGGCCTTCTTCGGGGGATTCGCTATCCGCAACATCTTCGCCGAGTCGGGCGGCTTTGACGATGAGCGCCCCATCCGCGCTGCCAATGTGCCCGCAGCCTTTCGCGATTTTTGCTTTGCCTACAACGGCACTGCCTCCTTTACTGTGGTGCAACTGACCAGCGTTTCCGCTCTGACCATGGCTTCGGTGCCCATCTACAAGATGGATACTTGCACCATCCCCGTCAGCCAAACGGCCAATGCCCTCCAAGCTTTGGGCATCCGCGGCCGGGCCAACACCTTGGGCCCCCAGCTGGGGGGATCCAACCTCACCCTAATCCAGCTCCCCTTGGCCAGCAGCTTGGCGCGCGCCGTGTACAGCCAGTTTCCTGGCTTGGCCGCTCAGGGCAACGAGGCGCAGGTTTTGTCCCAACTGGAAGCCACCATCAACAACGCCCTGCGCTCCAACATCGAAGGGTTAGCCCTGCAAAGCCTGGAGCCCACCAACATCCCCGACGTCTACGTGATGGTGCCGGGGCACTCCTTTAATTTGCAGCCCCAACTCAACCTGCGCTAACCCTCTTGCAGAGGACGACGGTGTGTTCATCACCCTAGAAGGCGGGGAAGGGGTGGGCAAAACCAC
>NZ_JANSIB010000044.1:0-19403 GCF_047461895.1 Synechococcus sp. R55.8
GGCGCTATCCATCCCCACCCTACAGAGGGTGGGGAATTCCGCGCGTTTTGTTAAAGTCTTCTACAGACCAGATCCGCGATTGGCGAGGGGGCGACAGGGATCCATGTCCGAGATCGAGGTCTTCGATGCGGAGCAGTTGGCCGGGCTGATCGAGGGTCTGGCAGAGGCGATCGGCAGGGATCATCCCCACCTCCAAAAGTTGACGTTGATCGGCATTCGCACCCGGGGAGTTCCCCTGGCCTACCGCCTGCGGGATCGGATTGCCACTCTGCTGGGGATCCCGCCCCAAGTAGGGGAGCTGGACATCACTTTTTTCCGCGACGATTTGAGCGCCGGCGGGTTGCGCACCCCCGATCGCAGCGAAATGCCGCGTGACCTGACCGGCCAAGAAGTGGTGCTGGTGGATGATGTTATCTTTCGCGGTCGCACCGTGCGAGCAGCTTTGGAGGCCCTAAACCACTTTGGGCGACCGGAACGGGTGCGATTGGCGGTGTTGATCGACCGGGGTCACCGACAGTTTCCCATCCAGCCCGATTACTGCGGTTGTCAGCTTTCCACAGAACCGGAGCAAACGGTGAGAGTCCATCTGCGGGAAACCGATGCAGAAGAGCGGGTGCTGTTGATAGACAAAACGGCAAAGATTAAACCCTGAGCCGGCGCTGGGGTGCGGTATTTTAGGGATGACCTGCCGAAACTCACTGCCATGTCTTGGTTGCCGGAAACCCGCCGCTACGCTGTTTTGGGCACGGGCGCTTTGGGAGGATTTTATGGGGCGAAATTGCAACAGGCGGGCTTTGCGGTGCATTTTCTGCTGCACAGCGACTATGACCATGTTCGCCAAAGCGGCCTCTGGGTGCAGTCCTGCTGGGGGGATTTTCATTTGCCCCAGGTGAATGCCTACGCAGCCGTGGAGGACATGCCCGCTTGCGAAGGGGTGATCGTGGCTTTGAAAGCCACCCAAAATGCGCTTCTGCCGCACTTGATCCCGCCTGTGTTGGCCGAGAATGGCGTGGTGATCTTGTTGCAAAACGGGCTGGGGGTGGAACCCGAGATTGCCGATTGCGTTGGCCCAGAGCGGGTCATGGGGGGCCTCTGCTTCATCAGCTCCAATAAGGTTGGCCCCGGCCACATTCACCATCTGGATTACGGTTCGGTGCTGCTGGCAGAATACGGCCCTGGCTATGCCCCCCAAGGGATCACGCCCCGCCTTCAACAAGTTCAAGCCGATTTTCAACGGGCAGGGATCCCGACTTCGCTCTCACCAGATTTGATGTTGGCCCGCTGGCAGAAGTTGGTCTGGAATATTCCCTTCAACGGCCTCTCGGTGGTGTTCAATGCCGATACTCAGCAAATGATTCGAGACCCTGAGGCCCGTGCTTTGGCGGAAACGCTGATACAGGAGGTGATACAGGGAGCTGCAGCTTGTGATCGCCTGCTTCCCGACTCCCTGATCCAAGAAATGCTCACCAATACCGAGAAAATGACCCCCTACCGCACCAGCATGAAAATCGACTATGAGCGCAAACGTCCTCTGGAACTGCAGGTGATCTTCGGCAACCCACTGCAGTACGCTCGACAAGCTGGGATCCATCTGCCACGAGTTGAAATGCTCTACCGACAGTTGCAGGTGTTGGATCGCCTGAATCGAGGGATCCCTGGGGAGCAGCAGGCTTAAGTTTTTCAAGATCCGGCGGAGCGATCCCAGGGCTGGAGCAGGCTTTCTCCTTTGCTTGCGGGTAGACTGAGCCGCAGTCGTGTACTGTTGCTCTGGCTTTATGCCGCTGGGATCCACCCACGATCGCATTACCCTCTGGACGGCCCCCGGCATCACCCTAGCCGCCGGTGTGTTGGGGAACAGCACCACAGTTGCCCTGGCTGTGGGATCCGCCTATCTGTTCAGCGGCCTGATGTTTTCTGGAGATCTGGACACCTGTTCCCGACAGTATCAACGCTGGCTGTTCTTGCGCTGGATTTGGCTGCCCTACCGCAAGTGGATGCGGCATCGCTCCTTTTGGTCTCATGGGCCGATTGTGGGCACCGCCGTGCGGGTACTGTACTTGAGCCTATGGGCAGGAGGAGCTGGCCTGCTGGGGGCTTGGCTGGGATCCCGGTTGGGCTGGTGGATGTGGCAACCCTGGGTGTGGGGCAGCGATCTCTGGCAATTGCTGCAAGTTCACGCCGAGATGCTCTTTTGGATTGGGATGGGGTTGGAACTGGGATCGGTGAACCACAGCCTAAGCGACTGGATGGTCTCCCGCTGGAAACGCTGGCGCAGAAAACGCCGTCAGGTTCGATCTCCTGCCAGGCGACTCAGCTATCGTGGCTAGGGATCCATTGGGCCAAAAGCTGATTCTTGCCTGCCCCGGCATTTGAATGGCGGTGAGATTGCCTACTGTTCCGCAACGCGTAGTCATTTATCTCACCGTCAAGGTGAAACAAACGACCGGTTGCTTCCTGCTAAGGCCTCCGGCCCGCTACGCGAGCAGTTGAAATAGAGGGTATTAAGAACCACGACTGCTATCAGCCCCTCACCCCCCCTTGAACCTGTGCTGTGCCCACAACTCCGCGACCTATCCTCTCAAGAGGGCTGAAACTGCAAATCTTGGCCAATTACCCTTTAGCCCAGGTACTCTGCTTGTGGCCATTTCGATTCAAACTGGGACACTGCACCCATACCTAAAGCCTTGAATACAGGGAATCAGAAGGCTCTCCTCAGTAGCCCAAGCGTCTCACCCCAACTTGAAACGACTACTTGAAGCAGTTTTGTCAAGAACATTTCTTCTTACGTTGGCTAGGTATTGCGATTCAATCTCAATAAAGCTATGCTGTTACTCGGTTGAGTGGTGGAGTTGTATCCATCAGTCTTCCTCTCTTGTCTTGGATGCGGAAGGGATCCTGCACTGGCGGAACTGGCCATCTGCGTCAGCGGGGATCCCTTTTTCTCCTCTCCAAGGCTAAGCAAGGTTCTGTGCTAATGAGAGTCAGAGTCAGTTGATAGAGAGATTTTTTGCTTGCTCATGTCAATCTGTAGAGGTGGCAGTGTAAAGGAGCAACAGCGGCTGAGGGTTATGGCTTTGGAAGGGGGCAATCTGGCTTCGGGAACCGGAAGACAAGACCGAATACAAAGATTGCTGCTCTAGTTTCCTTTGCAAACTTGTCAGAAGCTAAGGAAAAAGACCAACCTTTTGGGACAAACTGTCTGTCCTATGTCTTGTTTTGTCGTTCAAAAATTTATGTTGGGCTCAAGAGAAACTCTAGAAAAAAGTTGAATCAGGTGGAAGAATCAGTTAGAATCTAGCTGGCGTTAACGCTAACCGCGACGAAGAGACTGGAGGGAGGAAAGCCTAACAGCCTCTCTCCTTTTTTCTGTAGAGATTACCCTCACCTTCAACCCCTGTCTTGTGAGAGAGGGGGAAGCCTGAATGTCCTATGACCCAAAGCGGCTAGAATTTCCATCAACTCTTGTTTTATTCTCTATCCCAAACCTGATACTAAAGGGTTGCCCCTCGATCTTGTAACCATTGGACAGCCAGTCTATGTTGGCGTTTCTGCGCATAGGCCAAGGGGGTATGCCCATCTTCATTGCGAGGGTTTAGTTCGGCTCCATTTTCCAGCAAAAGCTCCAGGATTTGGATATGCCCTTCCCAAGCAGCCCAGTGCATCGGTGTCGCCCCGAATCGGTTGCGCGCATTGGCATTGGCCCCGTACAAGAGCAGAAAGCGAGCGATGCCCAAATCCCCTCGGGTGGCGGCTTCATGCAGAGGGGTTCGGCCTGTTTCGTCAGTGGCATCCACCGGCACTCCCTTGGATAGTAGGCGGGCCAGAATGCTTTTTCGACCGGTGGCTGTGGCCCAGTGGAGAACACGACCGGTGTTGGCTCCCTTTTGGATGAGCAGACCGATTACTTCTACCTGATCGGTTAAAGCAGCCCGATGGAGAGGGGTATAGCCATGGTTATCTGGGAGATTGATATCACTGCCTGCCCTCAAGAGACGCTCCACCAGCTTGACCTGACCCCTGGCGGCAGCCAAATGGAGAGGGGTAGCACCTGTGGGATCTAAGGCATTGGGGGAGGCGCCATATACTAAGAGCAAGTCCAGCAGTCCCAGATGGCCAAGGAGTGTCGCTTTGTGAAGCAAGGTCATTCCCTGAGCATCGACAGCATTTACATCTTCCCCCCGCTGCAAATGGGCCAATAATTGTTTTAGATCTCGATTGGCAAGAGCTTGATGAAGCGCTTCACTCATAACAGATAGAAATAAAAAAGCCAAGTTGCAATGAAGTTGGGCAACAGGAAGGGATCCTCGATAGGCCGGAATGGAGGCTCCAAACAACTTGGGCAAAGTCTAACACTGGATCCCTGCTGCTGAGGGAAGCGGGAGAACCAAGCGCTTGGTGGGATCCCTTGGTCAAGCCGGGGCCGCAGCGATAGACTAGAGCTGGTTTTTGGCCAGGTCTTTTCCCGATCCCTTAGTTGCGCCACCGTTTATGGATTACTACGCGATCCTGAACCTATCTCCTGCAGCGGACATTGAAGAGATTAAACAGGCGTTTCGACGGTTGGCGCGGCAGTTTCACCCTGATGTGGCAGGGGAGGGATCCCGAGAGCGTTTCCAACAAATCCACCAAGCCTACCAAGTGCTGAGCGACCCTGAGCAGCGGCGGCGCTACGATGCACAACGTCAATCTGCACAACGTCAATCTCCACCCAGCTCTCCTGCTGCCGGCGAAAGGCGGGTGGTCATTCGCAGCATAGGCCCCTCATCGGCAGAGCAGCCCAATCCGGAAGGGCTCAAGGAGGGGATTGCCCGCGTCAAGGCAGCCTGGCGGGAGCGGAAGTTGCCCACGGCGGTGGCCCAGGCGGAGGCGCTGCTGAAACGGTTTCCCAACTCCAGCGAGGCCATCCACATCTTGGCGTTGGCCTACCAGCGCTTCGGCAACCATTTGATCTACGAGGGGCGCTATCAGCAGGCGGAAGCCTACTTGAGAAAAGCTTTGGCCACGGAGCCGCACAACCGAGAATTGGCCTTTGAAATCAAGCGAGATTTAGCCCGTCTGGGCATTCGGGAGGGATCCCGCTAACTTGCCTGCGTTGGGATCCCCAACGTCTGAGCTGCCCACTGCCGGAGTTGTTGGCGGTTGACTTTGCCCTGAGGGTTGCGCGGGATCCCGGTACACCACAGCCAGTGCTTGGGGTGCTTGAAGGGACTCAGTTGGCGGCTTAGGTGTTGCTTCAGGTGCATTTCCAGCTCTTTGGGGATCCCCGTTTTGGGGACGACCACCGCCACCACCTGCTGCCCCCATTCGGCATCCGGTAGGCCCAACACGCACACATCTTCCACCCAGCCGCTGGCTCGGATCTCCCCTTCCACTTCTGCAGCCATCACCTTTTCCCCGCCGGTTAGGATTAGGTCATCGGCTCGACCTAACCAATGGAGACATCCCTGGGGGTCTAGGTAGCCCAAATCGCCAGGGGCGAAGCCTTGCTGCTGCCATTCCTGCAAGCCATGTGTGGGCTGAGGGTAGTAGCCCAGCGCCAGCGACTCTGCCCAGATGTGAAGGGTGCCCACGGAGGGATCCCCTTGTTCGCTGCGGATCTGGAGCGTGGCGTGGGGCAGAGGCCGACCCAGACTGTCGCTCCCTTGCCAAAAGGCTTCTGGCAGTAACGTACACACCTGGGAGGCGGTCTCGGTCATACCGTAGGTGAGGGCAAGGGGAAGGTGAAGTTGCCGGGCCTGTTGCCGCAAGCTGGGCCAGGTGGGGCCACCACCGACCAAAATGGCCCGAAATTGGCGCAGGCTCTCCAAGACCGCTGGATGGGCGTTGAGCAACAGCCGTTGCAACTGAGTGGGCACCAGCGACAGAAAGCTCCCCGGCAGAGGGGGATCCCAAGACTCGGCCTGCTGTTGCCGTTTCCAATCCCAGACAACCCACTGCCCACCGCTCAGCCAGGAGCGGACTGCCTGCATCAAGCCGCTGACGTGGTACAAGGGCAGAACGCAATAGCTGTGTACAGGCCCAACGGCAAAGTGCTGTTGGTGGGCTTTGGCCGAGGCACTGAGGGTCAGCCAAGAGTGCAGGGCCCATTTCACTTGGCCGCCAGAGCCACCCGTGGGGATGCCGATCAGCGGCCAATGGGAGCTGGGCACAGCTTCCCGCAAATCCCGCAGGCGCAGATTCAAGGGGGCGGGATCCCCTTCCAGTCGGCCCTGGCGCCAGCACCAGCCGGATCCCATATCCGCCAAAGCCTGTCCCCATTCCCGTTCTCCCCAGTGGGGATTACCCAGGAACAGCGGGATCCCCAAGCGTTGGCAGGTCAAAACTGCCGCCCACACCTGCACCGGATCGGAGTCCGCCACCAGCAGGGGAACGGCCTTGTCTGCCAAAGGGCGCAGTTGCTCTTCCAGTTTGGACAGGCACTCCTTCAAGTCTCCGCCATCCCCGGACAAGACAATTGACCTCATGGGCTATGGGTATGCCATCTCAACGGCTTCGCGGATCCCCTGCATTTTATTAGGGGATCCCCCCTCGATTTCCTTGGCAAGGAACGGTGAGGATAGGTTTGGGCTTGGCTTATCATGATCTAGGTTTGAACTGGGAGGTCTGTGTTGTGATCGAGCCGATTTTGTTGGGGATCGTCTTGGGCATGGTGGTGGTCACCTTGGCGGGCTTATTCGTGGCAGCCTACAGGCAGTATCAACGCAGCAACAAGATCGGCCTGTAGGAGCAGCCTTTGGGGGGGTTGGAGAAAACCCATAGGGGAGAGAGAGATTGAGGTGGCATGGCGATGCACTGGCTGCGCACAGTTGCTGCTTTGCGGGAGCAGGTAGCCGATTGGCGGGGATCCACAGTTGGCTTGGTGCCCACGATGGGATCCCTGCATGAGGGCCATCTCAGCCTAATCCGCCGCTGCCGGCAAGAGTGTGACCACACGGTGGTCAGCATTTTCGTCAATCCGCTGCAATTTGGCCCCAACGAAGACTGGGATCGCTATCCCCGCGACGAAGAGGGGGACCGAGCTTTGTGCGAGGCAGCAGGTGTGGATGTGGTCTTTGCCCCTGACCCGCAAGAGATGGGAGCCGACCCCGCAACCGGAAGCGACCGCACCTGGGTCATGCCCCCCGAATCCCTTCTGCAGACCCTCTGCGCCCCCCACCGACCTGGCCACTTTCGCGGTGTAGCCACCATTGTGCTGCAACTGCTGAACCTGGTGCAGCCGCAGCGGGCCTACTTCGGCCAAAAAGACGCCCAGCAACTGGCGATCATTCAGCGTTTGGTTCGGGATCTGCAAATACCCACCACGATTGTTCCCTGCCCCACGGTGCGAGAAGCCGATGGCCTCGCCTGTAGCTCCCGCAACCGCTACCTTTCTGCTGCTGAACGACAGGTGGCTGCCGGGCTATACCGGGCCTTGCGTCGGGGATATGACCATTGGCGGGCCGGGGATCCCTCAGCAGAAGGGATCCTTGCCGCCGCCCGTGCTGAGCTGGAGCATACCCCAGAGCTGCAACTGCAATACCTGGAATTGGTGGATCCCCAAACGCTACAGCCGCTGCCGCGGGTGGAAGACAAGGGCCTGCTGGCCATTGCTGCCTATGTGGGGCAGACTCGCCTGATCGACAACCTGCTCCTTTCCCCAGAGCAAGGGGATCCCTCGCCGGAGAGAGTCCAGCATGCGGCACCGCCCTCTTCCGGCACGACCTCTCCCCCGCGTCGCCCGCTGATTGCCATCGACGGCCCGGCTGGAGCCGGAAAATCCACCGTGGCGCGGGCAGTAGCCGCCCAGCTGCAGCTTTTGTACTTGGACACGGGGGCCATGTATCGAGCCATCACCTGGCTGGCACTGCAACGGGGGATCCCTTTGGACGATGCCGAGCAACTCACCCAACTGGCCGCCCAAACCCAGCTCACCCTGCAAAGTGGCACCTCTTCGACAGAGCCGACCCGCATCTGGGCCGATGGCGAAGAAATTACCCAGGCCATTCGCTCTCCGGAAGTGACCCGCTGGGTCTCTCACGTGGCGGCAGTGCCGGGAGTACGCCAGGAGCTGGTGAAGCGGCAACGCAGCATTGGCCGGGATGGCGGTGCTGTCTTGGAGGGGCGGGATATCGGCACCCACGTCTTTCCTGATGCAGAGCTGAAGGTTTTCTTGACCGCTTCTGTTGGGGAGCGGGCGCAGCGTCGGCAACACCAACTCCAAGCCCAAGGGCAAATGGTGCCTCTCGAAGAATTGAAAGCGCAAATCGAGCAGCGGGATCGCCGCGACAGCGAACGGCTCATCTCTCCCTTGCGGCCTGCCCCCGATGCCATCTTGATCGACACAGATCACCTGAGCCAATCCGAGGTGGAAGACAAAATTGTAACGTTGTACCGGCAGCTTTTGGAGCGATCTGGCCCGGCCCGTTTAGATCAGTAGCTTTGACTCAATCAAGACTAAATCAACGGGACAAGTCAGATTTCCGCATGATTTTCAGGGAGCTGGCCGGTTTGAACAGCTTGATCCCTCTCTCATTTCTCATTGAAGATTTTCGTTGAAGATGCAGTTGATGAGGGGGCACGGATGCCGAGCTATGGGTTGAGTGATGAACTTTGGCAAAACCACCGAGGTGTTGAGGTGCCGGAGGGGATCCCGTTGATGATGGAAATAGGCCGACCCGCTTTTCTCTCGATGAGCCAATGCTACCTGTATCCCGTTCCGCCGTCGCGAACGGAGCGCTATGGTTAATGTCTTTCTCTTGGCCTTTCTGCTGCTTCTCTCAGGAGCTTGCTCTGGCGCCGAAACGGCCATCACGGCCATGGACAACCTGCGCTTGGAATCCCTAATCGAAGAGCAAGGGGATCCACAGGGCTTGTATCGACTGGCCCAACAACAGCGCTCGCGGCTGATCACCACCCTGTTGCTGGTGAACAACTTTGTCAACATCGGCATTGCCGCTTTGGCCACAACCCTCTCCATTGAACTGTTGGGAACCCAGATTGGAGCTTTGGCCGCCACCGTGCCCACCACAATTGTGGTGCTCCTCTTTGGAGAAGTAGCCCCAAAGTCTTTAGCGGTGAGCCATCCGCTAGGGGTGTTCCGCTGGGTGGTGCGGCCTGTTCATGTCCTATCGGTGCTGCTGCGCCCTTTTAGCGACGCTTTTGAGTGGGTTGTCAGCAGGCTCTTCAATCTATTGGAATTCTCCCCCCTGACGGCCACCGCTTCTCTCAAGGATTTGGAGCTGCTGATCGATGTGTTGGGGCAGCGGGGGCTGCTGGATTGGCAAAAACGGCGGCTGTTCCGTGGGGCCTTGGCTTTGGACTTGCTGCAGGCGCGGGACGTGGCCAAGCCCAGAGTTAAAATGGAGACCATCTCCCACGACAAAACGTTGCAGGATGTGGTGAAGCTCTGTTTGGAAACGGGCTACTCGCGCATCCCCGTGCAGGGAGAATCCAAGGACGAGATCGTCGGCATTATCCACCTCAAGCAAGCCTTGCGCTATCTCGATCAAAAAGGCAATGCCGAAGTGACCCAGGCGATGGCACCGCCTTTTTTTGTGCCGGACACCAAGCGGGTCAGCTTGTTGCTCAAGGAAATGCTGCGCTCTCGCCAACACCTGGGGATTGTGGTGGATGAGTTCGGCGGCACCACCGGCCTGATCACGCTGGAGGACATTTTGGAGGAGCTGGTGGGCGATATTTACGACGAGAGCGATCTCTCCCCCCTGCTGCTGCGGCGGCAGCGGCGACCAGGTGGAGCTTCTACCTCCCCTGGCTGAGAACAGGAGCAAGGGGATCATCCCCTCTCTAAGTCCTAGCTGGCTCTGGAGGGATCCGTCTCCGCGGCTGTTGGGTTTTCGTGCGCGCCGGGAGTGAGCTCCCCAAAGCCGGCCTCGACGGGATAGCGGGCCACAAAAAAGATCCAGAAGCTGTGGATCCCTAGCCCCAAAGCCCACCAGCCCAACAGGGGCACCAGCCACGGCCAATCCGCGCGGTACAGTTGCTGAAAAAACACCAGCCCAGACCCGCTACAGAGGAAAACAGACAGGTGGGCGGCATAGGTATAGCGATCATCCAGCTTGCGAAATTCGGGATCCCGACGGGAGGGCTTCCGGGGCCAGCGAGGCGGCATGGCAAAACCATCCAGTTAAAACCTTCTCCAGTGTAGAACAGCCGTCGGCGGGGATCCCTGAGACTTGGGAGCGGCATTTCTGCTGCGGAACCCCAGTTTCAACGCCCGTTTGCCCAGCCAGTACACCAGCAAACCCATCAGCAGCACTGCCAGCCAAGGGGCCAGCACCGCCACCACCGCCAGCAGCAGAGAAGTGACGTCTTCACCGGTGGCCAACAGCGGGTTGCCCAGCCCCCCTGTGTGGTGGTAAAGGTCACCAGTGTGGCACAAAAATGCGAAACTGAGGCCCAACCCCCAAAAAATGGCCGGTATGCCCTTCATATCCTCAGCGTTGATGGGAGTGCTCCCGCCAAGCGCAACTGGGGGGATCCGTCTCGGCTGGCTGAACCTCGAACTCCAGCGGTCCCTCTTCAGTGTACAGGTGCAGGTCGAACCAGAAGGTGGATCCCTGTTCTAGCTTGCTCTCCAGGCAGATGCGGGTTCGATGTTTCTCCAGGATGTTGCGCACGATGGCCAACCCCAGGCCGGTGCCCTCTAGGGTGTGGACCCGGTTCTCGACACGGAAAAAGCGGTCGAAAATCCGCTCCTGATCTTCTGGGGCAATGCCAATGCCTGTATCGGCCACCGCCACCCGCACTGCCTGCGGGGATCCATCCGCCTGAACCACCAGGTGGGCATGTACCGTCACCAGGCCCCCTGAGGGGGTGAACTTGAGGGCATTGCCCAGGAGATTGGTCATCACCTGCAGCAGCAGATCGTAGTTGCCCCAGACCAGCGGCAGATCCGGATCGACGAACTTGCGCAGCTGGATCCCTTTGTCGCGGGCCTGCAGTTGGTGGGTGCGCAAAGTCTGCTCGATCACTGCCGCGATGTCGACACCTTCAAAGTGGTACTGCTTGCCCGATTCCAGACGAGACAAATCCAAAACATCGTTGACCAGGCGAGTGAGGCGATCGGTTTCGCGGTTGGCAATTTCCAGGTAGTCCAGCCGCTCCGCCGAGGACATCTGCTCGCCGTACTCGTAGAGGGTCTCGATAAAAGACTTGATGCTGAAGAGGGGGGTGCGCAGCTCGTGGCTGATGTTGCTGATGAATTGAGCCTTGGCTTCGTTGAGCTCCACCTCGCGGGTGATGTCCTGCACCGTCATCACGATCCCCTTGAGGTTTTGCCGCCGCGGATCCGACACCGGCGAAAGCAGGATGCGGATAACACGCTTGGTGGGGCCGGTGAGGTTGACGCGAACTTCCTCTGCTTCTTGATCCCCGCGGGCAATTTGCATCAGGGGGCGGGCCAGTTGCTGCTGCAGATCCTCCGGCAACAGCTCCGGCAGGGGTTTGCCCAAAACGGGATCCCCTTCCCAGCCAAACATGCGGGAGGCGGCAGGGTTGAGCAGCAGCACCCGCAACTCGGCATCCAGCAAAATGGCAGCATCGACGATGGAGAAGACCAAGGTCTCCAACTTGGCTTTGGCGGCAGCCAGTTCCTCGATGTTTTGCTCTTCGTAGCTTTGCAGCCGCTCCGCCATCTCGTTAAAGCTGTCGATGAGCTGGGCCAGCTCGCCCCCGAAGGGCAGGTCGATGCGCTGCTTGAAGTTACCTTTGGTGATCTCCTGGACACCTTTGACCAGCTCTTTGATGGGATAGGTGATGGTGAGGGCATTGACCACCGCTCCCAGGATGGCCAAGACCCACACCGCCAAAAACACCCCAATCGAGACCTCCCGCGCCAGCTGGGTGGAGCGCACCAGGGCGGGATTGGGATTGATCCCCAGGCCGAGGGTGCCCAAAAAGCGGCCCTGATGATAGATGCCGACAAAAATATCCGTCACCCGCCCGGCAGGGGTAAGGTGGGTGCGCACCAGCGGTTGGCCCTCAGCAGGAGGACGGTTGTCCGGCAGTTGCATGCGACGGGTGAGGCTGAGGGAGGTTTTCACCTCTTGGTTGGAAAACGGGATCCCGTAGTAGATGTTTCCTTCGGGATCGGCGTAGAGCAAATAGCGGATGCTGCTGGTGCTCTCAAAGTACTGGCGGGACAGTTGGGCGACTTCGCCAATGCGATCTTCCGCAATTAGAGGGGCAACATTGGCCGCCAAAAGCAACCCCAGATCCCGGCCAAAGCGGGCCTCGTTGAAGCGGGCATCCTGCTGCACAGTGCTGACGGCCCAGAAGGTAAAACTGCTCACCACCAAGGAGACCACCAGCGTGGCCACAAAGAGCAGCTGGGTCTCCAGGCGCAGCTTTTGTTTCCAGCGCGCCCACCAGCGCTGCAGGGATCCCATCGAAGACCCGGCTGGCTTCGACTGCGAGGGATCCACAGCCCCAGGCAATGGCTCTGGAGACGGAGCAGTCGCTTCTGGAGATTGGACTTCGGCAATGGGCTCGGCTGGCTCGACAGTGCTGACAGGAGGCATGAACCCAACGTGAACAGATAGCGTGAACGGATATAGGGCGGTGATTCGCCACCATTCTGACATGGGCAGGCGATCCCTTTGTCTCAGCCAAGGCCGGGTGAGAACCGGTATGGGATCCCGGCTTCGCAACGCAACCTGCTCCAGCCGACCTGCAGGGGAATGGTTGCCAATACCGATAAAGGTATCCCCAAGCAAAGCTTGTCAGCGCCCCTAAAGTTGATAGACTAGAAAATCGTGCTTCACCAGGTCAGAGTGACCGGAAAAATCGTGACCAACAGCCCCGTCAGCCAATTTATCCAACATCATTTTCGCCACTTCAACGCCGCCGCGCTGGTGGATGCGGCCAAGGGCTACTGTGCTCACCTGGAAAAGGGCGGCAAAATGATGGTGACCCTGGCCGGCGCCATGAGCACAGCGGAGCTGGGCCTTTCCCTAGCGGAAATGATCCGGCAGAACAAGGTGCACGCCATCTCCTGCACCGGCGCCAACCTAGAAGAGGACATCTTTAACCTCATCGCCCATGAGTTCTACGAGCGGGTGCCCCACTACCGCGATCTTAGCCCGCAGCAGGAGCAGGAGCTGCTGGAGCGGCACCTGAACCGGGTAACCGATACCTGCATTCCCGAAGAGGAGGCGATGCGGCGCTTGGAAAAAGCCCTTTTGGAAGAGTGGATCGGCGCCGATCAGGCGGGCGAGCGCTATTTTCCCCATGAGTTTCTCTACCGGATTCTGCGCAGCGGCCGGCTGGAGCCCTACTACCAAATTAATCCCCGGGATTCTTGGGTTTACGCCGCTATGGAGGCCAACTTGCCCATCTATGTGCCGGGATGGGAAGACTCCACCACCGGCAACATGTATGCCGCCCACTGCATCACGGGTGAGATCCGCAATGTACACACCGTCCGCACAGGGATCGAGTACATGATCCACCTGGCGGATTGGTACCTGCGCACCTCGGCGGAATCCTCCATCGGCTTCTTTCAAATTGGCGGCGGCATTGCTGGGGATTTCCCCATTTGTGTGGTGCCCATGCTCCATCAAGATCTGGGTCGCCAGGGCGTACCCCTGTGGGGCTATTTCTGCCAGATCAGCGACTCCACCACCAGCTACGGTTCCTACTCGGGGGCAGTGCCCAATGAGAAGATCACCTGGGGCAAATTGGGGATCGACACCCCCAAATTTGTCATCGAGTCGGATGCCACCATCGTGGCGCCTTTGATCTTCGCCTGGGTGCTGGGGTGGTAGAGAAGGGGAATCAATCTGTATGCCCGTCGGTTGAGGCGGAGCGGGGCCAGCGGGACAAAAGGATCGCAGCTTCCCAGCGGCGCAGATCCTGGGCGATGCGCAGGGGCGTGAGGCCGTAGCCGTCCGGCTCGTCGATCTCGGAGCCATGTTCCAGCAGCAGCCGAACGACCTCGGGGTTGCCGGACCAAGCGGCAAAATGCAGGGGAAGGCCACCGGCGCCAAAACGAGCATTCACCTCGGCCCCTCCCTGGAGCAGGGCTTTCGTAACCTCAGGGTTGCCCAGGCGAGCGGCTTGGTGCAGTGGGCTGGCTCCCCCATAGTCCGGTCGATTGGGATCCGCCCCCGCTGCCAGCAAAAGACGGGCGTTGAGGCCGCTTTCTACGAAAAACAGGGCTGTCTTGCCCCGCTCATCGACGGCGTTGGCGTCTTTCCCCAGCCAGAGAGCCAGTTGCAGCCGCAGCGGGTTGGCTTGGGCCAAGGCTTGTGGATCTTCTGGTAGGGAGTATCCATAGAATCCCAGACCCCCCACTAGCAGGGATCCCAGTCCGACAGCGATTTTTAGGACCTGACCTCGCATAGCCCTATTCCTCAAAGAAAAGGATGGCGAGCCCCTGCCTGGGCAGAGCCTGGGCCGAGAGCAGCAACGGGTTGCTGAGGGCAGGTTGCGGGGCAGCAGCGGGGAAGAGACGCAAAAACTCCTGCAGCGGCAGCAGCTCGCATTGGGATTCCTCGGCGGCGGCCGTGCGATACATGGTGGGGATGACCAGCTTGGGCTGCAGCGCCTCAATGGCCGCCTTGGCCCCGGCAGGATCGTAATTTTTCGGCCCACCCCCCACTGGCACCAGCAACAGGTCGGGACGAGCAAGCAGGATGGACTGCTCCCGCGTAATTGGCTGCAGCGCCCCTCCCAAATGGACAATGTCGATCCCAGCCATGCGCCAGCGCCAACCCACGTTTACGCCAAAGCGAGGGCCACGGGGCATGCGTACTCCTTGCACCCGGATCCCGTCAATCAGATAGTCTCCCGGCTGAAACAGCACCTTGGGGTTGCCGGGCACCACATCCAAAGCCCCTTCATCCAACAAGCGGCTGCTGAGCAACACCAGATCGGCAGCAACTCGTGGGGCAGGATAGCCAGCCGTACAGCCCGCCGGCCGAAACGGGTTGACCAGAAACCGTCGGCCCTCCCCCTCGAACAAAACACAACTGTGGTGCAGCCAAGTCAGTTGCAGCCCCTGCGAGCTGGAGCCGGGAGTGAACTCTATAGACCCTGGGGTTGTTGGCGTTTCCGAACCTTGTGCCGGCGCTGTCTGAGCGCCCGCTTTGCGCCCTCTGGCCAGGTTCACGGCCATCGATCCCAGCAGCCCAGCGCTGGCTTGCAGAAGCTGGCGACGCTTCATGGAGTGGGGATCCCTGATGTAACAACGGCAACGGTTTCCTGAGGTTTCTGCGAAACATTGGGCTGAGCAGCAGTTGAGGCTTTGGCGCTGCGCAGGAAGTTGCTCAACAAGCGCTTGCCCTCTGCAGTCAAGATGCTCTCCGGGTGGAACTGCACGCCCTGAACGTGGGGATAGCGGCGGTGGCGTACCCCCATGATGATCCCATCGCCTGTTTGAGCCGTCACCTCCAGCTCATCAGGACACGTAGAAGGCTCGATCACCAAGCTGTGGTAGCGGGTGGCCGTGAAAGGCTGGCTCAACCCCTCAAACACCCCCACCCCTCGATGGTAAATGAGCGAGGTTTTGCCATGCATCAGCTCAGGTGCGCGCACGATCTGACCACCATAGACCTGGCCAATGCACTGGTGCCCCAGACAAACCCCCAAAATCGGCAGCTCTGGCCCCAGCTCCCGAATCAACTCCAGGGAGATCCCGGCATCTTCCGGCCGCCCTGGCCCAGGAGAGATAACTACAGCTTGCGGCTGCATTCGGCGCAGGTCGTCAACGGAGAGCTGGTCATTGCGAAAAACCTGAAGCTGAGCTCCCAACTCCCCCAGGTACTGCACCAAGTTGTAGGTAAAGCTGTCGTAGTTGTCGATGACGACCAGCACGATAGCATCCGGCAACGGCACCCCATTTTAGCACTTGCTTGAGCTGCTGTTCTTGATCCAAAGAAGCAGAGTAACTGGCGCTTTTTGCAGGGGAGCAGTCGACGCCCCAAGAAAGCTTGTATCCTAGAAGGTACAACCCACAGGAAGCAGTGAATTGGGCGGGTTTCCAGGTTTCCCAATGTTGATTTGGATCCCATGAGTGCGCTTCTCTCCCCGGCAACCGATTTGCTGGACGAGTTGCGGCAGCTTTTCCCCTTCGAGCTGGACGACTTTCAGATCCGAGCCATTCAGGTTCTGGCTGCTGGGGAATCGGTGGTGGTCTGTGCTCCCACGGGATCCGGCAAGACCCTGATCGGAGAGTATGCCATCTATCGGGCCCTATCCCAGGGCAAGCGGGTTTTCTATACAACGCCCCTGAAGGCCCTCTCCAACCAAAAGTTCCGGGATTTTGGCCAGCAATTCGGCCCAGAACAGGTTGGCCTGCTCACCGGCGACATCTCCATCAACCGGGAGGCGCCGATCTTGGTGATGACCACCGAGATCTTCCGCAACATGCTCTATGGCACGCCGCTCTCTCTGGCCGTTCAGAGAGGAGCCTCTGGCGATGGGATGGAACCTTGGGAGGAGGCGGAGGCCCTGAGTCGGGATCCCTTGCGAGAGGTGCAGGCGGTGATCCTGGACGAATGCCATTACATGAACGACCAGCAGCGGGGCACCGTCTGGGAAGAAGCAATCATCTACTGCCCCCCCACGATCCAGCTCATTGCCCTTTCTGCCACCCTGGCCAACAGCGACCAGCTCACCGATTGGATGAACCAGGTGCATGGCCCCACCCATCTGATCGACTCCAACCACCGCCCGGTGCCGCTGCAATTTCACTTTGCCAATCGCAAAGGGCTGTTCCCCCTGCTGGAGCAAACCGAGTCCGGCCAGTGGGTTTGCAATCGCCGCCTGAAAAGCAAACTCCCCAAGTCAGGTCAGTCTCCCTATGGGGGAGTGCCGGATATGGTGCAGGTGGTGGAGAACTTGCGCCAGCGGGACATGCTGCCGGCCATCTATTTCATCTTCAGTCGCAAAGGCTGTGATATGGCCGTGGCCAGCGTAAGGGATCTGGACTTGGTAGCCAGCGAGGAAGAACGGCAGCAGTTGGCTGAGCAGATCGACCGCTTTTGTCGAGAAACGCCCGAAGCTGTCCGCCGAGATCAGTTGGATGCCCTTTACCGGGGTATTGCCGCTCACCATGCCGGCATGTTGCCTGCCTGGAAGGGACTGGTGGAGCATCTGTTTCAGCAGGGGCTAGTGAAGCTGGTCTTCGCCACTGAGACTTTGGCCGCCGGGATCAACATGCCCGCCCGCACAACTGTCATCTCCTCCCTTTCTAAGCGCACCGACAACGGCCACCGCCTCTTGACCGCTTCCGAGTTCATGCAAATGTCGGGCCGAGCCGGACGGCGGGGCAAGGACATCATCGGCCATGTGGTGACGGTGCAATCCCCGTTTGAGGGGGCCCAAGAAGCTGCGCGGCTGGCCACCTCTGGAGCGGATCCCTTGGTGAGCCAGTTTACCCCCACCTATGGCATGGTGCTGAACCTGCTGCAAAAGCACTCTTTGGAAGCAGCACGGGATCTGATCAACCGCAGCTTCGGCCAGTATTTGCTCTCGTTGCAAAAGTTGCCCGAACAACAGGAGATCCTGCACACGCGCGCCGAGCTGGAGGAGATCGACCGTCTCTTGGGAGGCATTGCCGACGAAGATATCGCCCGCTATGAGAAGATGCAGGCGCAACGGCGGGAAGAACGACGCATTTTGCGCTACTTGCTCAAACAACGGGAAGCTGAGCCGGATCCCACCTTGCGGCTGTTGGCCTTTCCCCACATTCATGCCCAAGAGGAAAAAATCCGTGCCCTAGAAGCTCAAATCCGAGAGAATCCCGCTCACCAAGTGGGGAAAAAATTGCTGGGTTTGCGAGAAAAACGCCAGCGCTTGCTCAAGCGCCTCGAGCACCTGGAGCGGCAAAGCGATTCCGTGCAGGAGTTGCGCTGGCAGCAATTTATGGCCTTGGTGGGGGTGTTGCAGGATTTCAACTGTCTGCAAGAGTATCAACCTACCGATAGCGGAGAGGTGGTGGCCGCGCTGCGGGGGGATAACGAGCTCTGGCTGGCGCTGGCTCTGCTCTCGGGTGAGTGTCAGGGCTGTGCTCCCCATCATTTGGCCGGAGTTGTGGCTGCCTTGGTCTCAGAGGCTCCCCGTTCAGGTACCTACAGCCGGCTGCGCACCTCGGGGCTGGTGGAGGATGTGCTGCACGGATTGCGGGGTTTACGGCGGCAGCTGTTCCGCAGCCAACGGCAACACCAGGTGTTTCATGTGCCGATCGGGTTTGAGCCCAGCTTGGCCGGGATCGTCGAACATTGGGCGCAAGGGATCCCTTGGGAAACCCTAGAAGCCAGCACCAACCTAGATGCCGGAGACTTGGTGCGCCTGATCCGCCGCACGCTGGATTTGCTTTCTCAGATCCCTTATGTACCCCATCTGCCGGCAGAGTTACGGGAAAATGCCCGTCAAGCCCAAAAAATGCTGGATCGCTTCCCGGTGAGCGAGTTGATCTAGCGAGCTCAGACCGTTTGCTGTTCAGTGAGGTTGCAGCTCTATGATGCCCGCCGGTGAACCCACCCTCAGGGATGTGTTGAGTGTTATTGAAGAGATCCGGCAAGATGTGGAAGAGATCCGACAGGATGTGGAAGGACTCCGGCAGGATGTCTCCAGAACCAACGAGTGGCTAGAAGCCCTGGCAGCCGATCAAGCAAAGCGCTGGGCCGAGCAGGAAAGACGTTGGGCTGAGCAGGAGAGACGTTGGGCCGAGCAGGGGATAGAAAACCGGGTGATCCTAGAACGAATTGACACCTATCAAAAGGCTAGCGCCCAAGTGGTTAACCTGGCTTTTGCCTTGATTGGAGCTGCCACCGTAGCTCTTGTCGGCATCGTCCTACGGTTGGCCGTTAGTCTATAGTCAGCTGGTTCGGCAAAAACTTCGGCAGGCAGGATGGCCTTGCTTCTCTATTCGGCAACTGGTACGGCTTGTCCTTGAGTTTGGCATTCCGAATGGCCATCTGTAAACTACCCGGCCCTGACTGCTTCGCAGTACGGGGCGGGCTTTCGGTAGCCCTGCAGTTGGCAAGCCAACCACGGACCTCTAGGCTGGTTTACGACAGCCCCAAGCTTGGCAATCATGTTGGCCCCATTCCAGTCCGCATCCCCTTCCCATCCACAGTGCCCACACTTGAACTGCTTCCCACTGCGATAGGATTGCGTAGGATCGGGATGGACGTGCAAACACCGGTGGCAGGTCTGCGACGTGTAGGCAGGCGGCACCAGAATCAAAGCAACCCCTGCACGCAGAGCCTTGTATTCCAGAAACTGCCTCAGCTGGTAGAACGCCCAACTGTTGGCCCTGCGCCGTTCAGCTTTGCTGCGTGGCTGTTGATTGACCCTTTCCCGGATCCCTGTCAAGTCTTCCAGAGCAATAGCGCTGTTTGTGGCTTTTGCCCTAGAGACAATAGCTTTAGAGATGCGATGATTGACCCACGTTTTTG
>NZ_JANSIB010000045.1:0-7877 GCF_047461895.1 Synechococcus sp. R55.8
AGAATCGGCCTTTGCGGCTTTTGGCGGATCGCTCGCGGAGGCGTTGATACCGTTTTGGTGTTCTTTTGGAAACATCGAGATCCAGACAAGGGCAGTAGGGCCCTGAGTCCACTGATGAGCCAACCTCAGCCAATCTAGCCGCGCAGGCGACCGGAGCGCAGAATGCTGATGACGAGCCACAGCCCCAACAGGCTGGCCGCGCCGAAGAGGAGTTCGCTCAGCCAAAAGACCTGGAAGCGCTGCGTCTGAGCCGAGATGATGGCAGCTCCGACGATCAGAGAGCCGACCACAATGCTGTAGGAAAGGCGGTTGGCCGACTGATCCAGGCTGCTGCGGATCCCGTCCAGCTCTTGGATGGTCAAGTTCCAGCGCTGGGTTTCCGAGGTGATGCGGCTGAGCAGCAGCTCCATCTGGCGCGGCGATTGCAGAGAGAGATTTTTCAAATCCAAAGCCGTGCGCAGCAGCGAAGGCAGAGGGGCCTCCCCCAGCAATTGCGCCCGAAACACATCCGCCATCAGGGGGCGAAGCTGCTCCGGCAGGTTGTAGTCGGGGGTGAGCTGGCGGGCGATCCCTTCCAAATTGGCCAGCGCCTTGGCACAGAGGCCCAAATTGCCGGGAATGCGGATCTGGTTGCGCCGGGCCGCCTGCAGGATCTCAGAAAAGAGCTGGCTGAAGTTGAGCTCCGCAATGCTCAGGGCGTAGTACTGGCGCAGCAGACGCTCGTAGTCGCTTTGGAGCTGGGCCAAGCTGACAGTCTGATCCCGCGAGCGGGCCGCGGATCTTTCCGGCAGGGCCAACTCCAGGGTCAATTCGGCACAGCGCTGGGCATCGAGGCTGACAATGGCCAGCATCAGCTCCAGCAGAATCTGCTGCGTACGCGGATCCAGCCGCCCAATCATGCCGCAATCCAGCAGGGCTACGCGACCGGATCCCAAGTAAAAGAGGTTGCCGGGGTGGGGATCGGCGTGGAAATAGCCATCAATGCAGATCTGCTGGAAAAAAGCGCGGGTCAAGAGGCGAGCGATGTTTTCCGGGTCCGCGTCGCTGCGATCCGCCTCCAACAGGGGCCGGCCCTCGATCCACTCCAGCGTCAACACCTTTGGCGTAGTGAGAGGCCAATGGATGCGCGGCACCACCAGTTGGGCCGGATCAAACCAACGCCCCCTTTGCAACTGTTGGCGGAGCTGCTCGGTGTGGCGGGCCTCTTGGGTAAAGTCCAGCTCTGCTTGAATGGCCCGGCAGAACTCATCCGCCAAGGCCACCACATCTGCCAATCTGCCGAACTCCGTTTGCGCCACCAGCTCGGCAATGCCCCGGATTAGCCGCGTATCCCGCTCCACCACCGCCTCCAGCCCGGGCCGCTGGATCTTGAGGGCCACCCACTCGCCGCTGACCAGACAAGCCCGATGGACCTGGGCAATGGATCCCGCCGCAACCGACTCTGTGTCCAGGCTGCTGAACACCTGCTCCAACGGCTGCCGCAACTGCTGCCGCAGCAGGATCTCCACCGCATTCCAGGGAACAGGAGGTACGTCGGCCTGCAGAGTGCTGAGGGCCTCGATGTACTCTCGCGGCAACAGGTCCGGACGGGTGCTCAGCAGCTGGCCCAGCTTGACATAGACCGGCCCCAGATCCACCAAAATGTTGCGCAGCACCATTGGGGGGGGCAGTTGGGGTTCCCCAGCCTTGCCAAAAGAGAGCAAGCGGCGCATGTAGTCCCAACCGTGGCGCAAAACCACCTCCAGGATCTCGGCCTGACGCGCCCCACTCTGGGCCAGACGGGCAAACATCGCAGTCTCTCTCCCTGGAAGTCCAATGGCAGAGAAGCCCGATCCCTAGAAAAAGGGGATAGGGGCCACCCTACGGGTTCCATCCCAGCCGGTTTGCAGCCCCTCCCGCAACACCCGCAGCACCTCGTCGGTGTCGGCATTGGGCTGGGCAAAGGAGAAAACATGCTTGAAGCGCAGTTTGCCCTCCCGATCCACAACGAACTGGGCCGGCAGGGGTGCTCCCAAAGCTTGGCCAACCCCATAGAGGCGGAAGGTTTTGCACTCGGGATCCACCAGCAGTGGGTAGGGCAGTTGCAGGTCTGCTTGAATCTGCTGGCTTTGAACCGGATCGGTGCTGGTGACCATCAGCAGCTCCGCCCCCAGAGCTTGGATCTCCCTGTAGCGGGCTTTCAGCTCTTGGATGTGGGGGTAGCAAAAAGGGCAAAAAAGCTTTTCGGTGAAGATACGAGTAAAAGCCAGAACCACCGGCTTTTGGCCGCGGTAGTCCGATAGCCGCACGGGATCCCCTTGCACGCGCGGCAGCTCAAAATCGGGGGCAATCTGGCCGATTTCCAGAGAAGTGTTGGCTGGTTGGGGGATGAAGTTGTCGGCAAAGCGACGGTTAAACAGTCCGCTGTTGCTGGTCATTGCAGTTTTTTACGTTTCTTTACTACTTGCCACCAGCCTAACCCAAAGCCTCGGCCACCGCCTTCAGCCGTCGGAGCTGGACCCGCATATCCTGCTGGGTCGGCCCTGCTGCCAACAGGTAAAACCCTGCCGCCACCCAGGGACTGGGGATGCGGAAGTTGAAGCAATTGACTAGAAGGGTACCCCCCGGCTGGGGATGGCACTCCCAGCGGTCGGTTCCTTCAAAAAACCCCTCAAACTGCCACTGCACCAAGCCTTCTGCCCGCTCTGTAATCACGCAATCCAAGCTGGGGGATACAAACGGCAAGCGAAGGAAAAAGCGGTAGCGGCTGCCCAATTCCGCCAGAGGGGATCCCACCGCCTCACAGCCCAACAGCGGGTTGAGCCAGCGCTTCATCAACTCCAGGTCGGTGAGGCAGCGATCCACCTGGGCCACGCTGGCCGCAATCGGAATTGACTGGGTGTAGACAGGCATCCTCAGGGGGAAGTTGGGGGAGCGAGCTTGGCCGCAGAGAGGTCTTCTGCCGTGGCAGAGGGGGATACGGTGCTCAGCAAAATCAAGATATCGCGATATTCCACCTGATCCGGCCCGCGACGGGGGGATCCCACTTGCACCACCGCCTGTTGGAGAGGCTTTTTGGGGTGGGGGGGAGACTCGAACACCAAGGTGCGGATCCCATTGGCCTGCTCGATGTCCGAGAGGATGTCCCAGCCCCGGCCCCACAGGGTGCGGCGATAGTAGGCGGCAATCGCCTCCAGAGGCTGAGAGGTCTGCAAGATCAGGGAAGCAAGGCCCCCCTGCCGATCTCGAATCTGCCCTGAAGAGATGATGGAAGCGTTGGGCAACTGCAAGTGAGGGGGAAACTGAGGGGGAAGGGCGCGGGCATCTCCTAGGGAAGCCTCAAAGTGCGTGCCATCTTTGCCGATGTGACGCCGCACGGGATCCTGATCCACTTCTTGAGCAACCGGATCAGGCATCTTGCGGCAGGCCACGAGGGATCCCGCCAACAGCCCCAGGGTTAGCCGAGTAAGAATAGGCAAAGAACTTGGCCCCACTGACGTGAACCGCTCAAGACGGGGATTTTTTCTCATCCGTTGGCCAGGGATCCCTGACTGGTTATAGCGGATCCCGCCTTTGGATACAACCAATCTCCCTTTCTGGGCCAAGTTCCAGAGCAGCCATCATTCGTCGAGCCAGGGCTGACAACTGCACACCAGGTGGCGATCCCCGTAGGCGTTGTCGATGCGGCTGACGCTGGGCCAGAACTTGTGGGCCTTGACCCAAGGGAGCGGGTAGGCGGCCAGCGAGCGAGGATAGGGGCGATCCCAGTGGTCGGCAGCCACCACCTCGGCGGTGTGGGGGGCCAGCTTGAGGGGATTGCGCACCGGATCCATCTCGCCTCGCTCAATGGCGGCAATCTCCTGGCGGATGGCAATCATCGCCTCGCAGAAGCGATCCAGCTCCTCCAGAGATTCGCTCTCGGTGGGCTCCACCATCATTGTCCCCGGCACCGGCCAGGAGATGGTGGGGGCGTGGAAGCCATAGTCCATCAGGCGCTTGGCCACATCTTCCACCTCGATGCCGGCGCTTTTTTTCAGGGGGCGCAAATCCAAAATACACTCGTGGGCCACCCACCCCCCCGGCCCCTTGTAGAGCACTGGGTAGTAGGGATCCAGCCGCTTGGCGATGTAGTTGGCGTTGAGAATGGCCACCTGGCTGGCCAGGGTAAGGCCGGCGGATCCCATAAGGCGAATGTAGGCCCAGGAGATGGGCAAAATGCTGGCACTGCCCCACGGGGCAGCGCTGACGGGGCCGTTACAGCCGGGCAAAACAGGATGGCCAGGCAAATAGGGCACAAGGTGGCGGGCCACGGCAATGGGCCCTACCCCCGGCCCACCTCCCCCATGGGGAATGCAGAAGGTCTTGTGCAGGTTGAGGTGGCAGACATCCGCCCCCAGCTCGGCAGGACGGCAGAGGCCCACCTGAGCGTTGAGGTTGGCCCCATCCATGTACACCTGTCCCCCCGCCTCGTGGATTATCTGGCAAATCTCGCGGATCCCTTCCTCAAACACGCCGTGGGTAGAAGGGTAGGTGATCATCAAGGCGGCCAGCCGCTCCCCGTGCTGCTCCACCTTGGCCCGCAGATCCTCAATGTCGATATTGCCGGCTTCATCACAAGCTACGCTCACCACCTGCATCCCCGCCATCACGGCGCTGGCCGGGTTGGTTCCGTGGGCCGAGGTGGGGATCAAGCACACCTGCCGCCGGCTTTCCCCTCTGGCTTGGTGGTAGCGGCGGATGGCCAACAGGCCGGCATATTCCCCCTGAGATCCGGCATTGGGCTGCAGAGAAACTCCGGCAAAGCCGGTGATCTCCGCCAGCATCTTTTCCAACTGGGCAAAGAGGGCTTGGTAGCCGCGGGCCTGCTCCAGGGGCACAAAAGGATGGAGCTGGGCAAACTCCGGCCAGGTGACCGGCATCATCTCCACCGTGGCGTTCAGCTTCATGGTGCAAGAGCCCAAGGGGATCATGGAATGGGTGAGAGCCAGATCCCGGCTTTGCAGGCGGTGGATATAGCGCAGCAGCTCAGTTTCCGAGTGGTAACGGTTAAAGACCGGATGGGTGAGGTAGGGGGTGGTGCGCAGGAGCTGGGGCGGCAGGCTCTGGCCCAAGTCCAGCTCTGGGCTGTCGGGATCCCAAGCTGGCGGTAAGGACTCCGTTCCGCTGCGGGGAAGGGTTCCGGCGAAGATCTCCCACAGATCCCGCAGATCCTGAGCGGTGGTAGCCTCATCCAAGCTGATCCCCAGCGTCCGGTCATCGATCTGGCGGAGGTTGATCTGTCGCTGGGCAGCGCCGGCCTGGATCGCCTGCACCTGCTCTGGAGAAGCTACCTTGACCCAGAAGGTATCGAAGAAATGCTCGGGCCCCACCTCATAACCCAACTGGCAGATCCCAGTGGCCAAGTGATGGGCCTGGCGGTGGATGCGCTCGGCTATGTGTCGCAAGCCGCGGGGGCCGTGGTAGACGGCATACATAGAAGCCATCACCGCCAAAAGCACCTGGGCAGTGCAGATGTTGCTGGTGGCCTTGTCCCGCCGGATGTGCTGCTCGCGGGTCTGCAACGCCAAGCGCAGGGCTGGCTTGCCTTGAGCATCCTGAGAAATCCCCACCAGCCGTCCTGGCAGCAGCCGCTTGTGGGCCTCGCGGGTGGCGAAGTAAGCCGCATGGGGGCCGCCATAGCCCAAAGGCACGCCGAAGCGCTGGGTGGATCCCACCACGATGTCCGCTCCCCACTCTCCTGGGGGTTGCAATAGGGTTAAGCTGAGCAGGTCGGCAGCCACCGTCACCGCCATCCCCTTCTGGTGAGCCTGCTCCACCAACTGCCGGTAGTCCCGGATTTCCCCAAAGGTGTTGGGATATTGCAACAGCAGCCCAAAGCCCTTCTCCGGGCAAAACTCCGCCAGATCCGTCACGCGCACCTGGATTCCCAATGGTTCCGCCCGCGTCTGTACCACGGCAATCGTCTGGGGATGGCAGCCCCGATCCACCCAGAAAACCGGGGATCCCTTGCCCGCCAAGGTGTAGGCAAGAGCCATGGCTTCAGCGGCTGCGGTGGCCTCGTCCAGCAGGGAAGCATTGGCGATCTCCATCCCCGTCAGGTCGATCACCATCGTCTGGAAGTTGAGCAGGGCTTCCAACCGTCCCTGGGCAATCTCAGCTTGGTAGGGGGTGTAGGGGGTGTACCAGGCAGGGTTTTCCAGGATGTTGCGCTGAATCACCGGTGGCGTCAGGGTGTTGGAATAGCCCATGCCCAAAAAGGAGCGCCACACCTGGTTCTGGGCCGCCATTGCCTGCAGTTCCGCCAACACCTGCTGCTCAGGGCAAGGGGATCCCAATTGCAAAGGCTGGCTGCTGCGAATGGCCGGCGGCACCGCCTTCTCCACCAGCTCCTGCAGCGAACTCAGCTCCAACACTTGCAACATCTGCCCAATTTGCCGGGCATCCGGCCCAATGTGCCGTCTGAGAAAGAGTTCGGTCTGCCCCAGCAACTCCAGCTCCGGAGAAGGCGTGGGTTGTGGGATCCCTGTGGATGGATCCCGGCTTGGGGGGTCAAGTCGAGTCGAGTGGAGAAGGGCCAAGTCGGACATGGTGCGATAGCCGAGAAAGGAATGGCAAGAAAGACTGTCTCCTGATCATAGTTGTTAAAAATTGTTTCTGTCGGGATCCAAATCCTGTCTTGGCCTTCGATTCGGGGTAGAGGGGATGAGACACTAGATGGTCGGAGAATGTTAGCAACCTATACAGATGAGCCTTTTGGATTCTGCTTGGAGAAGTGATGCTATGCGCTGGCTGCTGTCCATCTTGGTTCGTGTGGTGTTAGTGCTCTGTCTGTGCTTCGCTCCTTTGGGGATCCCTGTTGTGGCCAGGGCCGCAGAGCTTCCCCCGGTAAAGCACTTGGACACTCCGATTGACGTGAACAACACCATCTTGCGCAACTACCGCCAACTGCCCGGCTTCTATCCCACCCTAGCTCGCATCCTGGTGAAAAATGCCCCCTACAGGAGCCTGGAAGATATGTTGCAGATCTCAGGCCTGACAGAGCAGCAAAAGGCCCTGATCAAAGCCAACGCCGAGAACTTCGTGTTTGGCGAGTATCAGGAAGGGGCTAACCAACTGGAAAACCGCATCAACCAAGGGTACTACGGCTGATCTCGGCAGAGGGGCCATCGGGAGAATCGGCTTTTGTAGGAAAGGGATCCTGTGGCCTACGATAACGTCTGCAAGTACTTGGTGGAATGGTTCCCCGAGTCCTTTGCCCGGTGGCTACTGGGATCCCCTGTTTCCTTGGCTCAGCTACAGCCGACGGAGCTGTCCACCGAGCCCATCCGAGCGGACTCTCTTATCCTGCTGCGGGCCCAAAACCTGATTTTGCATCTGGAGTTTCAAACCGATCCGGATCCCGATATCCCCTTCCGCATGGCCGACTACTGCCTGCGCCTGTTCCGTCGCTATCCCGACCAGGAGGTGCGGCAGATTGTCATCTACCTGAGAAAAACCCAGTCAGAACGGGCGTACCAAACCTCTTTTCAACGGGGATCCCTTTCTCATCGCTTTGAGGTCTTGCGCCTGTGGGAACAAGATCCGGAGGTGCTATCCCGATACCCAGGCCTCTTGCCCTTGGCGGTACTGGCAGAGCCGGACAATCCAGAACCCCGTCTGCGGCAGGTGGCCAGAGCCATAGCTGAGATGGAGGATCCCAAGCTGCGGCAGGAGTTGAAAGCGGCCACTGCCGTCTTAGCAGGATTAACATGGACGCCAGAGGAAATCAGCAGGGTTCTGGGAGGTTTGGCTGTGCGGGAATCGACCATCTATCAGATGTGGCGAGCAGAAGCCCTCAAAGAAGGGCGAGAGGAGGGCCTGAAACAAGGCCTAGAGCAAGGTCTGCAACAAGGTCTGCA
>NZ_JANSIB010000045.1:7977-19173 GCF_047461895.1 Synechococcus sp. R55.8
GGCTACGGCAATGCCGGCGATGAGGCGTTGTTGCTGGCTCTCTTACGAGAGCTAGAGCAGTTGCCCAGCCCCGTACAGCCGGTGGTGCTCTCCCGTCGCCCTGCCGAAACGGCTGCCACCTATGGGGTGCTGGCCTATCCGCGCTTCAACAGTTTGGCTTTACGGCGCTGTCTCCAGGAGGCCCAGGCTTTCATCTGGGGTGGGGGCGGTCTGTTGCAGGATCGCACCAGTTGGCGCAGCCCTCTCTACTACCTGGGGGTGATGGGCCTAGCCCAGCGCTGGGGACTGAAGACCCTTGCTTGGGCCCAGGGGATCGGGCCGCTGCAGCGGGGGTGGATTCGCGCACTAGCCCGTCGCTCGTTGGCAGGTTGCACGGCCATTAGTGTGCGGGATGGAGTTGCCTCCCAATGGCTGCAAGAGTGGGGGATCCCTCACCAGGTGGCTCCGGATCCCGTCTGGAGTTTGCCGTCCAAAACCTTGCCGGAATGGGAAACGTGGCCTCAGCCCCGCATTGCTGTGGTCTTGCGTCCGCATCCGCAACTGACTGGAGCCTGTCTAGAAGCTTTGAGCCAGGGTTTACAGCGTCTCCAGGCTTCCACGGGGGCATACCTTCTCTTCGTGCCCTTTCAGCTGGCTCCTCCCGGATCCCCTGACCTTGGGCCAGACTACCACTTGGCTCAGCAGCTTCAGCAGCGCCTACCCCACCGTAGCCAAGTGCTGGAAATTCGGGATCCCTGTCTATTGAAAGGAGTCTTTCGGGGTGTCAGGCTGGCGATCACCATGCGCTACCACGGATTGGTGATGGCGGCGGCAGAGGGCTGCGCCTGTTTTGGTCTCAGCTACGATCCCAAGGTGAAAACGCTGCTCCAGGAATTGGGCATGCCTGGCTGGGATCTGCAGGAGATGCCCACCGATCCTGAAGCCTTACACCAAGCTTGGCTGGCCTGCTACTCAGAGGGCCTAGCTCTCAGCCCTGCCCAAGCTGACCTGTGGGCGAGGCAATCGGCTCAGCACGCTCAGTTGTTGAGACAGCACCTGAAGTGGGGTTGATGGGGTTGCCTGGAGAAGTTGCTGCCAGGGCGAATTCCGGTAGCGGTTCTTCTGGAGAGCCGCTTTACCCCAAAAGTAGGGAGGCACGGTGTCCCCGAACCAAAGCGCTGCGTGCATCCGCTTGAGGAGGCCCCCAATTCATTGAGGGGAGGACGTCACCTGAGAGGGTTTTGGGGGAGAAACTCCCGATCCAGGGGCAGGGGGGCGACAGGTTGGGTGAGGGTAAATTGGCCGCTTTCTATCCACTGCTTGAGGATTTCGGCAATTTGCATGGAGCGGCGCAGGCTGGCCAGAGGGGCAGTGCGAACCTTGCGGCCATTGAGGGTGATCTGGCCGGATTTGAGCTGGGCATAGCTCACTAAGCCAAAGGTGGGCCGCACCCGGCGGGGAATGGAAAAGTCGATCACCGGTGCCACCAGTTCTTCATCCCGGATGGCGATGGCCTCCAAATCCGCAGGAGCGAGGATGGGAATGGGGATCCCGACCCCCAACATCAAGCTGGGACCGTAGTTGCGGAAGTAGCAGCCCCTCACCCATTCCGCCTGCATTTGCTTGGCATCCCCAATCAGGGCTAGAGTGGCCGCCGGGCCGATGGGAGTTTGGTTGGGCAATCGCTTTTGCAGCGGAAAGTGTTGGGTGCCCTCCCAGGCGACGTAGCCGATGCCGCCTCCCAAAAAGATGCGGCTACCGATCCCCACCCGGCGCAACAGGGGATCGTTCAACAAGGGGGATAGCTCTCCCGGGTTGGAATAGACGGCATTGCCCAGATGCGGTTCCAACAGGCCCAAGTAGGTGTACAAAGGCCGATCCCCGCCGTTCACCCCGACGATGAAGTTTTGGTAGGCATTGCGGGGGTTGAACAGGTAAAACTGGTTGAGCTGATCCCGAGTCAGGGTGGTCTCGTAGTCGGCGCGGGGGTAACAATCGGTCACTTGGCCGATGGCCCGCAAATGGACGCGCTTGCCCGCCACCAGGTCGGCAATGACATGGCCGCCCCCATAGGCTTGATCCGCTTGCTCGCTGGGTTGGGCTGCCCCCAGGTAAAGATCCACCGCGCCAAATCCGGCATAGGCCGGTACCCCGTTCAGCCAAGCTTGGCGAATCTTGATGGGCGGATCCGTATGGCCCAGGTTCACAATGGCTCCTGAAGACTCCATTGGCTCAAAGGTGCCGGTGGTGATCACATCCACCTGCTCAAAGGCTTCCTGGATCCCCAAGGTGGCCAGCTTGGCTTTGGCTTCCAGGGCCGTCCACACCCGCGCCTGGCCTTTGGCAATGCGTTGGTTAATCTGGTCTAGGGTTCTCTCCATGGGATGTAAAGATCGCAATGGTTGGTCGCGTTGGCGGTGTGGAGCACTAGGCAGTCTTGATCGCTTGATCGTCGAGGGATCCGCTCCCATCTTGAATTCTCTCGTGAGGCAGCTCTTGGGACTGGCTCAATGAATAGCTTAAATGGACGGGGATCTGGGCCGGTGGGGCTTAAGGGGATCCGGCAGTATGGGCCGCTTTTGCCGGCGTTGGGGTTGGTGGGCCTGCTCTACGGCGGGGGGCTGCTGCTGGCTCTGGCCCAGAGTGTGGGCCTCTACGGCCTGGGCGAGAGGGGGTTTACCCTGCAGGGGTATGGGGAGCTGCTGCGGGATGCGGAAGTCGGGGGATCCCTGTTGCTCAGCCTCAGAATCGCTCTGTTGGCAACGGGGTTGGCGCTGCTTTTGGGGCTGGGGCTGGCGCTGCTGTTGCGGGGGGTGGGGGGGTGGGCCATCTGGCTTGGCCAGTTGACGCTGCCGATTCCTCATTTGGTGGGGGTGGCGGGGATGCTGCTGCTGCTGGGGCCCAGCGGTTGGCTGGCGCGGCTGGCCTTCCAACTGGGCTGGATTGCCTCGGATCAGGATTTTCCCTTGTGGGTGAACGACCGCGGCTATGTGGGGGTGTTGCTCTATTGGCTTTGGAAGGAGATCCCGTTTGCCGCTCTGGTGGCGCTGACGCTGCTGCGCGGGATGGGATCCGAGCTGGAGCAACAGGCCCGGCTGCTGGGGGCTTCTGCCGCCCAGACGTTTTGGTATGTAACGCTGCCCTTGCTGAGGCCGGGGCTGCTGGCCACCGGGATTCTCATCTTCGGCTTTGTCTTCAGCGCCTTTGAGGTTCCCTTGCTCTTGGGGCCCACCTACCCGCGCACCTTGCCCGTTCTGATCTACCAGCGCTTCACCCACATCAACCTGGAGCAGCGGCAGCAGGCGGTGGCGCTGGGGATCATCCTGCTGGCTGTCTCGGCAGCGGTGGTCAGCCTAATCGGAGGGCTGTTTGCAGCCAGAGTATCCTTTCTGCAGCTGCCGTTTGGCTCAGCGGGACGGAGTCCTTGGAGAAAGCCGTGAAAGGACGCAGATGGATTAGGGGATCCCTGCTCCGCCTTGGGGTGGCCGGAGTGGCCCTCCTTTGGGCTTTGCCCTTTGGGGTGCTGGCCCTTTGGGCCTTCACGCGGGCCTGGTATTTTCCCGATGCCCTGCCCCGGGCATGGAGCATAGCCGGTTGGCAGCAACTGCTGAGCTGGGGATCCCAGTTCCGGGCAGCCTTCGGCCAGAGCTTGCAAATTGCCCTGTTTACCACCCTGCTGGCCTTGGGGGTGGGGATCCCGGCGGGACGAGTTTTGGGCACCCATCCTGTGCCCGCCTGGCTGCGCCTGCTGTTGCTGTTGCCCGTCATCACCTCTCCTCTGGCTGTGCTGATGGGGATCCAAGGGGTGCTGATTCGCCTGCGGCTAGACGGTGCCCTGCTGGGGGTGGTGCTGGTGCATCTGATCCCCACCATTCCCTACATGGCTCTGGTGATGGGCAGTGTGTTCGCCCGTTTCGACCGCGGCTACGAGGCGCAGGCCCGCTGTTTGGGGGCGGATCCCTGGCAAGTGTGGTGGCAGGTGACGTTGCCCCTCATTGCCCCTGGGGCAGCCATTGGGGCGGTATTTGCCTTTTTGATCTCTTGGAACGAATTTTTGCTCACCTTCTTTGTCGGCGGTGGGCGGGTTCTCACGCTGCCGATGCTGCTCTACAGCCTTTTGCAGGGGGGAAACAACACCTTGGTGGCCGTGGTGGCCCTCCTGTCAGTGGTGCCGGGGTGGTTGGCCTTGCTGGGGGCCAGCGTCTGTTTGGGGCAGGCCATCGGGCTACCCCCCACAGAGGTTCAAGAGGGGGAGAGCTAATATCCCTTCAGGGCCAGGTTGGGCCGTTGCAGAGCGGCCCCCACCCGTTGAACCTGAGTTTTGAAGCTGCCATCTCGCTCCAACCATATCTGCCTCAGGGCAGGGGGAATTACCTCCAGGCCAAACTGGGGGCTCTTGGGACGAAATTGCACACAGGTTGAGGGACAAGCCAGGTAATCAACCCCCTCCCGCCGGCGGTGCAGGTCTTGGTGAATATGGCCGAATACAACGAGGCGGATGTGGTCGAACTCGTCCAGAACCCCAAACAACCGCTCCGGCTGCTGCAGGGCACTTTGATCCAGCCAGGCAGAATCCACCGAAAAAGGGGGATGGTGCAAGGCCAACAAAACATGGTGTTGGGCGGCTTTGCTCCGCTGCAATTCCTGTCTCAGCCACAGCAGCGTGCGATCCGTCAGGTAACCGCTGTCTTTGCCGGGCACGAGGGAGTTCAATAAAATAAAACTCCAATTTTCCCGGCTGAAGCTCTTGTCCCCGAATAGCCGCTCGGCGTGGAGCTCTTGGTTCATGTTGTGCAGGCGATCGTGGTTGCCCGCCAACCAGTAAGTATCGATGGGGAGAGCCTGCAAATGGGCTCTCAAACGGGCGTAAGATGCCGCACTGCCATCTTGAGAGAGATCTCCGGTAAGCAGCAGCAGATCGGGCAAGGGATCCAGAGCGGCAATGGCCTTTTGCACCTGCAGGAAAGAGGCTTCCGTGTCCACCCCCAGCAGCCGGTGATGGGGCTTGGCAAACAGATGCAGGTCGCTGATCTGAACCACGTACACGGTCATAGAGCAGGCCCAAGAGGGTGGGATCCCATCTCCGCAGGTTCAAAACACTACCGTTTTACGTTTTAACACCAGATGGCCCGGCTGGAACCAGTAGGTAGGGTCATTTCGATTCAAGCTAGGACACTGCACCCACACCCAAAACGTTGGTCGCGTCTTCGCGTCAGCGTTGCGGAGCAATAATCCCCAGAACCACAAGGCTTTTCTCAGTAGCCCAGGCGTCTCGCCCCCAACCTAAAATGACCATAACTCAGCCCTAAAGGGCTCAACCTTAACCTACCCAAGTCCGTCAACCCGGTTCAATCCCTTGAGAAAATCCTCTCAGGAAAAGCTTTAGGAAACATTCAGAGAGCGGCCCACGTTCCTAAAGGCAGCTTGCACCTGAGGCCAGCGGGATTCTTGGGTAGAGGCTGTCAGCGTGTAGAGGCGATGGTGCCGAACGGTTACCGTCACCACCTCGTGGCGAAGCTGGGATCCCATATCGGTTTGGTATTCCAGCAGGTAATAGGGGTGCTCCTGCCGCTCAAAGGCTTCGGCAGCCAACAGCTTGGCCGAGCGACCGGATCCCTCAGGAGCAATGATCTTCTCCGCCACCAACTGCCCCACCTCAGCCGGGCTGCCCAGATCGGCAATCGTCTCCCCTTTGTCAAATGGGGCGATCATCAAGCTGACGTTCTCGGTCTCGTACACCAGGTCGCGCAGGAGAACCACCGGCCCTTTCCCCGGCCCAAGATTGACCGCCACCATGCCGTTGGGGTAGGCAAAAGCAAAGGCTCCGCTGGGATCCCTGTAGGCCCGTAGGTTAGAGCCTGCGGAACAGGCACCGACCACCAAGCTGAGGCAGACACAGAGCAGCAACAGCGCTCTAGACAGCCACGGGCTGGTTGCGTAAGTGGGCCACAGGCCTGATCGGGCAGAATGCGCGCCTCGTGCTGCTGACATTGCTGGGATCCTCTCCTCAGATGGGTTGCCTATTGTTCCTTTATCATCCTAGTACGAGCGCACTCCCTCTAGCCCGTTGACCGTCAATTCCCAACGGAAAACTCCCCCTGCAACTTAGCAGCGGGGTTGCCGACGTGGGTTGAAAAGCGAGGGATCCCCAAGCTTGGAAGCAACTGCCGCTATTGGGGGAGCCGCTTCTCGAAATCCAGATCCGGTAGCGGCGGGTTGGCCTGGGCACCTCCTTGGCCGGTGAGCATTGCCAAGCGGCGGGAGATTTCATCGTCCATGGCCATTTCATCCAATTGGGCAGCAATCTGCTCGCTGCGATCTTCCGAGAGCTCGCTCATGGCTCGGGATCTGAGCTGGCGAGCCTGGATAGCATTCTTCGCCGCCTCAAATTGCGACTTGGCCGAGTCGATGTTGTAGGAATTGTTGACGCGGGCCATCTGCTCCAGAGCTTGGTTCACCTCGTTGATGTCTTTGAGGTTGCTCAGCTCGCTCTTGTAAGCGGCCAATCGCTCTTTCTCGCGGGCCAGCTTTTGCTTGGCGGCGTTGACGTAGCGCTCGGCAGTTTCCACGTTCTCCTTAAGGGGGCCGAGAATGGCCTCAATTTGCAGCGCTTGGGACATAGCCAGACGGGCAGCCTCTTGATCGCCCCGTTGGGCGGCCAGGCGAGCTTTGTTCTCCAGGGCCTGGTACTCCCGCACCTTTTGCATGTACTTCTGCTCAGCCCGCTGATAGGCGGCTACTTGGGTGGCAACGGCTTCCGTGAGACGCTGAACCGTCTCCTGCATCGTGCGTAGGGATTCTTCCGCCACCATCACCGCCCCTGTGCCACCTTTCTCCACCGGGATCCCCCACAGCCAGTTCCAAGTTCCGACGATGACGCTGCCGGCCCGTTGCCCAAAAATGCCGTAGATGATCTTGCGTGCGCCCATGGCTTGACCCTCTTGCCTACGCGTGCCTCTACTGTATTTAATTTCTCCCCAACTGGAAAGATCTCAGGGATCCGGCAAGTGGACAAATTCAAATCCCCGCTTCTTCAAAGTTGGGATCAACTGCCGCGTTACCTCAACCACTTGGGCTCCTCCTTGTACCCCATCGTGCAGCACGATTAAGGAGCCAGGCCGCACCTGGGCCAGCACCCGCTCCACTACCACCGATACCGGTGGGATCAGCCAATCCTCAGGCACCACGCTCCACATCACCGGACAAAAGCCCCAACGGCGCAAATCCGCAAGCGTCTGCGGCCAAAACAAGCCATTGGGCGGGCGCACAGCCCGATAATCGTCAGGGATCCCGCCACAGGCAGCCACGAGGGTGGTTTGGCTGCGCTTCAGGCTCTGATAAAGCTCTCCAGGGGCAAGCTCGGTAAAAGGGCGATGCTGCCAGCCGTGAAGGCCAATGCGGTGGCCTTGTTGGCGGATCTGACGGGCCAGGTGGGGCCAGCGCTGCACCCGTTCTCCCAACACAAAAAACGTGGCCGGCACCTGAAAATCCATCAAAACCTGCAACAAAGCAGGGGTGTACTCAGGGTGAGGGCCATCGTCAAAGGTCAGAGCCACCCGCTGGGTATGGGGATCTGCCGGCAACTCCCACAGGCCGTCGGGAAAGAGGGTCTTGAGGCCCCAATGCAGGGGTGGGTAGAGAGATGGGGGCAGGATTTGCTGAGAAGAGAAGAGCATTGTGGTGAGCTGTATTTTGTCCAGAACCAGAGGCCAATGCTTTGGGTGATCAGTTGGGTTGGCAAATTGAGGTGTTGCCGATCAAGCCAATAAATTGAAAAAATGGGCATGAGCATTGTAGCTAACAAAACAGACAGGGGTGGCGGGCCTATCGATGGCTTTTTGGATCTTGCCGTAGCCGGGTCACAGAAGTTGGAATTGGAATCCCGTCCTGTTGACCGCCGGGCGCTCTTGCTGAGTTCTTGAGGCCGATGATGGATGTGGGATCCCTTCTGCCCATAGCCCAGATCCGATAGGCTAGATTCACCCTCAAGGTATCAGCTGATGGCTTGGCAAACTCCAACACTGCTGCTGGTGGATGGTCACTCTCTGGCCTATCGCTCCTTCTACGCCTTTGCCTACAGCCGCGAGGGGGGGTTGCGCACTTCCACTGGGATCCCCACCAGCGTCAGCTTTGGCTTTTTGAAATCGCTGTTAGAAGTCTTGGACAAATACACCCCTACCCATGTAGCCGTTGCCTTTGATACACGGCAGCCCACTTTTCGCCACGAGGCCGACGAAACCTACAAATCAGGCCGCCCGGAAACGCCACCGGAGTTTATCGAAGATGTGGAGAACCTCAAGCAGGTGTTGACGGCACTACGCATCCCGATTTTGGTGGTGCCTGGTTTTGAAGCCGATGACATTTTGGGCACCCTCAGCAGGCTGGCCCCCCAAGATTACCGGGTGCAAATCTTAAGTGGGGATCAAGATCTGTTCCAGTTGATCGACACCGATGGGAGAGTTCGGGTTTTGCACCTCAACAGCAAAGATCGCATCAGCGAGTTTGGCCCCGAACAAGTGAAAGAAAAATTGGGCATCTGGCCTTGGCAGGTGGTGGATTATAAGGCCCTCTGTGGTGACCCTTCTGACAACATTCCCGGGGTGAAAGGGATCGGCCCCAAGCGAGCTGCAGAGCTGCTGGAGCGCTACGGCAGTTTGGATGAAATTTTCGATCACTTGGACGAGATCCAAGGAAAAGTTCAGCAATACCTCAAAGAAGGGATCCCGGCGGCCCATCACTCGCAATTTATGGCTCGGATCAAATGCGACGTTCCTCTTTCTCCCGACTGGGAGAGCATGAAATTAACCGGGTTTGATCAAGCAGAATTGCTGCCGCTGCTGGAAAAATTGGAGTTTCACAGCTTCATCGCCCAAGTGCGCAAAATACAAACGGCTTTGGGGGGGATCCCAACCGAGGCAGAGGTGGTCAGCGCTTTTAATCCCACCGGGGATCCCGCAAACGCTCCTGACGAAGCCCTGTGGTTTGATTTTGCCCTCGATCCCGTCCCTTCTCTGCCGGCGGTGCGCATCATCGATACGCCGGAGCAACTGGAGCTTTTGCGGCAAGAGCTGCTGGCCTGCCCAGGGATTGTAGCTTGGGATACTGAAACCACCAGTCTAGATCCACGGGATGCCCAATTGGTGGGGATCGGCTGTTGTTGGTCAGAGGGAGATATCGCCTACTTGCCCATCGGCCACCGCCAGGGATCCAACCTGGATTGGGAGCTGGTGAAACAAAGCCTGCAACCCCTTTGGGAAGATCCCAACCGACCCAAAAGCCTACAAAACTGTAAGTACGACCTGAGCATTTTCCGCGCCCACGGGATCCGCCTGCAAGGGATCCAGTTTGATCCCATGTTGGCCAGCTACGTTTTGGATCCAGAAGCCAGCCACAATTTGGCCGATTTGGCAGCTACCCATTTGAATTTGCCGACCACCAGCTACAAAAAGTTGCTGGGCAAGGAACAGTCCATTGCCGATATCCCGATTTCCAAAGTTGCAGAATACTGTGGAACCGACGCCTATTGTGCCTATCGTCTGGTGCCAATCCTCACCGAAAAGCTGCAGAAAACCGATCCACGCCTGTGGGATCTTTTTATTCAAGTCGAGCTGCCCTTGGCCCAAGTTTTGGAAGAGATGGAGTGGATCGGCATTCGCGTTGATACCGAGTTTCTGAGGCAATTTTCCCAAGAGCTGGAACAAGAGCTGCAAAGTTTGGAGCAGAAAGCTTATGCCCAGGCTGGAGAAACCTTTAACCTCAATTCTCCCAAACAACTGGGATCCCTGCTCTTTGAAAAGCTGAAATTGGACATTCGCAAAACCCGCAAAACGGCTACTGGCTATTCCACTGATGCCTCAGTTTTAGAAAAGCTAGAGGAGGATCATCCTCTCATCGAAACCATCGTGCAATACCGCACCTTGGCCAAGCTGAAATCGACCTATGTGGATGCTCTGCCTGCCCTGGTAAGAAGCGATACCGGCAGAGTCCACACCGACTTTAACCAAACCGTTACTGCCACCGGCAGGCTCAGCTCCTCAAACCCCAACTTGCAAAATATTCCCATTCGCACCGAGTTCAGTCGCCGGATTCGACAAGCTTTTATTCCCCAAGAGGGATGGCTATTGGCGGCAGCAGATTACTCTCAAATTGAGCTGCGCATTTTGGCCCACCTCAGCCAAGAACCTGCCTTGCTGGAAGGCTTTCGCTCAGGGGAAGATGTGCATACCCTGACCGCCCGCCTGCTCCTGGAAAAACAAGAAATAACCAGCGAAGAACGCCGCCTGGCCAAGACGATTAACTATGGGGTGATCTACGGCATGGGGGCACAGCGCTTTGCCCGCACTGCGGGGGTTTCTCTATCCGAAGCCAAGCAATTTTTACAGCGATTTAACGAGCGCTACGCCGGTATTTTCGCCTACCTGCGCTCCACTGAAGCCTTTGTGGAAAAACATGGCTATGTGGAAACGATCTTGGGTCGCCGTCGCTATTTTCCCAATTTGTCCCGTCTGACAGGCCATCGCAAACAAGCCGAATTGCGGGCGGCTGTGAATGCTCCCATTCAGGGATCCGCCTCGGACATTATCAAAGTAGCAATGGTGCGCCTGCGGCAAAAGCTGCAGAACTTTCGTTCCCGCTTGCTCCTGCAAGTGCATGATGAGCTGGTGTTTGAGGTGGATCCCTCGGAATGGCAGGCCCTAAAACCGCTGATCCAAAGGGAAATGGAAGGAGCAGTGCCCCTCTCCATACCGCTGGTGGTGGATATCCAAATCGGCCACAACTGGAAGGAAGCCAACTAGACCATGGGAGGCAGAAAACCCCAGGTTTGCAAGGAAAGGGATCCCGGCTCCGTGAAAATGTTAAGCTATGTAAAAGCGTTTGTTGTTTTCTTATGACTGTTGAGATTTACACCTGGCGTTTTTGTCCCTTTTGCATCCGGGCTAAGCAACTGCTGGATCGCAAAGGCGTGAAGTATATCGAGTACGCCATCGATGGAGACGAGGCAGCACGGGCGGAAATGGCCAAGCGGGCCAACGGCCGTCGTTCGGTGCCGCAAATTTTCATCAACGACCAGCATATCGGCGGCTGCGACGATCTTTATGCCCTTGAGTCCCGAGGCCAGTTGGATCGGCTCCTACAGCAGGCCAGCTAAGCCTCAACTGTATCTCTCATCACTTTGTAGCCTGTTTAACTTGAGCGCGAGCCTGCTTCACCATGGCA
>NZ_JANSIB010000046.1:0-18855 GCF_047461895.1 Synechococcus sp. R55.8
GCGATCGCTTCTTTCCTGAACCATGTTCAGGAGAGTTCAGCGTGAATGTATCAGGGAGCACGTGCTGGGTGGAGTTTTGGCGATTGCGGCCGCGATTGGCTTGGTGGTCTTGCTGTTGGAAGCGATTCGATATCGCCGCTGGGGATCCGTTCGCCGCTGGCAACCGGCAGTGGGGCTGGGCTTGGTGGTCTTGGCGGCGCTGGGGTGCTGGCTGGGTCAGTTGCCGGATCTGATCCTCCTGGCTTTGTTGTTGGGGGGCCTGGTGGGGGTGGGTTTACTGGGGTTGAGTGGCTGCGGTCGGGCCGGGCAAGGGCTGGTGGTGCTGTTGCTCAGTTTGGCGGCCTGGCAAAGTCTGGCTATCGGCTCCCCCAGTCGCATCGGCATTGCGGAGCAGCATGGAATGCTCTTTCTGTGGGGCTGCGGCCTGGGGATGGGCTTGGTGGGGATCCCTTTGCTGGGGGTCTTGGCCGAAACAGAAGCCCTGTCGTTGCTGATGGCGCTGGGCCAGGGGTGGAGCGGCATTGCCGCCATAACCTGGGGATCTCGCCTGCTGGAGATGGGATCCCAGCCGGATCTCCCTTGGCAGGTGCTGTTGCCGGTGGGGCTGGCCGCCCTCAGCTTGGTGGCAGGCACTGTGCCGCTCTTGACCGCCTCAGAAGACTCCCCCGGGCTGCTGTCGGCAGTGGGGCATGGGGTGGGGTGGCTGGTGGCGTTGGCGCTGGCCTTGGCCTTGACCCGCAACGGCCTATACCAGGATCCCTTCTGGGCCTTGCTCTACGGGGTGGGGGTGCTGCTCTCGTGGGCCTTGCTTGCCTTGGAAAACCAGATGGGACAGGGGATCCCTGCGCCAGGGGAACCTGCTCATGTCAGCGGGCCGGAGGCTTTAGCCGGTCGCGTCAGCGTTGCCGAGCAACAAGGACGGCTGCTCTGGCGGGCCTGTGTGGGCCTAACGCTGGTGGGCGGAGGAGCGCTGCTGGCGCTGCGATTGGGGGGATCCTACGGGGCGGCCCTCTTGGGGCTGGGGTGTCTGGCTTTTCCCAGCCGCTGGGGGGCGATGGCAGCCCTCTTCTTGTCGGCCCGCCCTCTGCTGCAAAACCTGTTGCACCAGTTCAACCTGCAGGTTGCCGGGATCGACCTCACCCAACCCTATGTGTCGGCGGCGCTGTACCTGGGAATGGCGGCCATGGCGCTGGCGGCGCTCCTGCACTGGCTGTATGGGCCAGACAAACCCCTGCAGACGGGGATCGCCCTGACGCTGGCTAGCCTGGCTTTGCCGGTGGGGGTGGGCTACTTCATTCACGCTCAGCCGCAAGCGGCCTTCCTGTTGGGAGCCTTGACCACCGCCTTGATCCTGGCGGCGCTGCAGCCCATCCTCCTGCAGCAGGAGGGAAGAGGGGCGGAATCTCTGGGGATCCGAGGTTTGGGCCTGGCTGTGCTTGCCATTCTGGGATCCAACCTCAGCCGCGATTGGACGGTAACCGGCTTCCATGCCACCCGCTGGGAACGGGCGCTGGTGCTGGCCGGGGTGGTCGGGATCCTGGCGTTGATTCTCCTGCTCTGGCAAGGCTGGAGCCTATGGCAATCCAGGAGAATGCGCGCCCCTGCCCGCTGATGAAACCTGTTCCCTTGGGCACCCTTGGCACCTGGCAAGGGATCCTCGGCCCAGAACAAACCGCTGAGGCTCTGGGCAACCCCGGTGTGAAGGTGATCGGATCCCCGGCTTTGTTGACGTTGATCGAGCGGTGCGGCCACAACACCTTGCAGCCCTTCTACGAGCCGGAGGAAGCGGCGGTCGGGATCCGCTTTGCCTTGGAACATCGGTCGGCAGCGGTGGCGGGGGATCCCTTGCAGGTTCGGGTCGAAGTCGTGGCCGTGGAGGGGAGACGCATTCAGTTTCAGGTGGAGATCACCCAGCAGGAGCGGCTGGTGATGCAGGGATCCTACACCTGCCTGGTGGTCGATTTGCCCCGTTTTCTGGCCCGCTATGGATTGACCGCGGAGGATCCCAGTCGGTGCTCAAGCTGTTCGCGTTAGCGGGACGGAGTCCTTTGGGATTGCTGCTGGCCGTCTTTGTGGGAACTCTCTTGTTCTGGCCTCAACAGCTCATTCTGCGCTACCGCAAACCCTGGCAGGGCCCCCTTGCCTGGATCTGGAAATGGCACGGCTGGGGAGGCTGGGCCGTGCGGGGCAGCCGCCGTGGTTGGGAATGGCGTTGGGGATCCCTGCGCCTTCGCGGCCGTTGGCCGGCGCAGCGGGGAGAACGTTGCTCCCCCAGAGATTGGCCCTACCTGTGGAAGCTGGGCAAGCAGCTCCACATCCAATCTTGGCAAGGAGGGGTGGAAATTGGCTTTGCCGATCCGGCTTTGACGGGGCAATGCTTGGGACTAATCGCCGCTCTACCCCCTCAGTTGGCCCAACACCTGCGCTTGACCTTCGCTCGCATCGGTTGGCACGGATGGGGATCCCTGGTGATCCGGTTGCGCGGCTGGCAGGTGCTGGGGCTGGCCTTGAAACTGGGGTGGCTCGCCCTATCGCGCCATCGGAAGGGATCCCCAGCAAAAATAGCCCATGGGACAGCTGGCGTCAGGAGCAAAGCGCTGGGGGGGGAACTGCAGCGCTGACGCGGTCAGGCCGGCTGCAGCGCCGGGCGGCAATTCAACAGAGGCATGACCTACCCGCCTCCCCCTTCGCCCTGGCCGTTGGTAGGGGTGGGGGCAGGTGCTGCAGGGATAATCGGCGGCACAATGTACTGGCGCAGGCAGCGTCGCTGCAGACAACTGCAAAACCAGATCCAAGCTTTGCAAGCTCCTGTTGTGGCGGCTCCTCGCGCTCTTCTGGCTCTTTCGGCTCCTCCTCCCGCCCTTCATCGGGGGGCAGCTCTTCTCGCCACTCTTCGGGCGGCTCCTCCCGTCGTTGCTAGACGAACTCAGAGGACAATCCCTTTCACGACAACAGAAGAGATCCCGGAGCTGTTCTGCTTAAGACCTAGGGAGTCGGTGTGGCAGAGGGGATGCGCAGCTCCACAGCCGTATCCAGGCGAGAGCGTGGGGGTGGGGCTTCTCCCTGAGCCAGTTCTAGGTACTGGGCCAGCGGGTGATGCTCCTTCCAGCGGGATCCCACCTCAGCAGCCATCTGGGTGACTTGGATTTGATAAAGCTGGGCCAGCTCGGCAGCATTGAGGTTGCTCCGCTCCACCTGATCGCGACTGGCCTCGGCCAGGATATCTACCACAAGGTTGCCTTGCTCATCAAACCGCCACAGTTCCAGGCGGCTGCGGGAACGCAGGCTCAGCTCCGTTGGCGAAGCTGGTCGAGTGAGGACATCGACGCGGGCGATGACGATGGCTTCCAGGCCCAGGTAATCGAAAAATTGGCCCACCGCCTCCGGCTTGCGGCGATCCCACTCAAACAGCTCGTAGATGGGCCAGCCCACCTTCTGCAAAATGGGCTGAATGCGACGGTTGTCCAGGGGCACCACCTTCTCGCCGTTGGGGATCAAGCCCAGACGCACCGCCTCTATGGCCAGGCGCTGGCCCAACAGTTGGGTATGCTCCAACCCTCCCACCCCCAAAATGCCAAGGCGACGGCGGGGTTGAGGCCGAATCGGCACCTGCAAAACCACATCCACAGGGGTGGTCAGGCCCCCTTGCAGCAGGATCTCCTGCTCTGCCTTTTCATAGTCGGGGTGCCACACCGTCAACAGCCAACGCCCGGCTGGGGCATGGTCTAGCTCAAAAGCGCCCCGCTCATCGGTTTGAATCGGCTGATTGGGGTTCTCCATGCCCTCCAACTGCACCTGTGCCCCCGCCACAGGTTGTCCCACGCTGTTGCTCACCTGCCCCACCAGCCGCGCCGTTCCCTGGGGCTGCCCTCTGTTTTGGGAGGGAAACAACGGCGTCAACCGTGGAATGGGGGTGGCCGGAGCCTGAGCCAGCGCTCCTGAAGTCAGTGCCAGCCAGCCGCAGAGGGCCAGACTGCCTGTTCGCGAGAGCGTTGCGTAGCGATAGCTAATCCTGTGCCGGAGAGGATGAAAGAAGAAAAAAGGCATGGCGAAGGTTGCATCCGGTAGTAGCAGTCGGTTCTATTCTGCTCCGCACCCCTGACGCGAACAGGGCAAGATCCTGCTGCAGGGATCCTCACCCAGAAAAGGGGTTGTTGGTTTGCCATTGTTGGACAAACACCGGCACCATGTTGCGCACCTGCAGCCGAAACAGGCCCGCTGCCGCATCTTCAAACATCGGATCCCCGCCCACATCATCCCGCCCATAGGCTTCGTAGTAGCGAGCCCGATCCCCAGGCCGATCCCTCTGCAAGTCCACCACCACCACCACCCCGCGGCTGCGCAACTGGTTGGGGGTGAAATTGGGAATTTCCACCGGCACCGTCGGGGCCACAAAGCGTAAGGCTGTATTCAGCAGAGAGTTGCCCTGGCGGTTGTAGTCCCGCGAGATCTGCATCTGGGTCAAGAGGATATAGCGCAATCCCAGGGCATCCCCGATGGCCTTCAGCTTGGCCAAATCGGAGGTGTAGCGCTCATCCCGATCCAACAAAGTCAGGCCCTGGGTGAGGGGCAGAAGCGGCTCAAACCGGGGATCCGGCCCCAGAGGCCCCTTCAAGAGCAGTACCGGTCGCTGGGGCTGCAACTCCTTCAGGGCCATGCTGAGGTGGCGGGCCAGCTCATCCGAGTAAACGGGTTCATCCGGCAAAAGGCCAATGCCCTCCGGCTGGCGGGTCGGTTCCCCTGGCGGCAAGCGAATATCCTGAGTGGAGACAAAGCCGGCCCGGACTTCCACCTGGGTGCTGGTCAGGGGAAAACCCGGCACCTCCACATCCACCAAATACAGGCCGGCCGGCAGTTCCGGCAGCACGTAAGTGCCGTCGGCAGCAATGCGGACGGTTTGCCTGGGTTGGGTTGGCGTGGCGGCCAGGTGCAAAACCCCGGTCTGAACGGGTTGGCCGGCAATATCCAGCACCCGCCCGGTCACCACACCGCGGTTGCCTGGAGAGGGGACTCCCCCGTTCAGGACCTCTGTCCCGCCGTCGCCAACTTGAGCCTGAATATCCTGCAAACGGCGCAAAGCTGGGATCCCTGCTGCCACCACCCACAGATCCCGCTCCCCCAGCATCACCAGACCCGTCGGCTGTCCCTGCAGCCGCAGCGAGGCCACCAATCGCCCCGTCTGTAAATCCACCAGCTGCAGGCGGTCGCTATCGCGGGAGGTCACGTAAGCCCAACGTCCATCCGGGGAAAGGGCCAGCCGCGTCGGTCGCCAATCCAGGCCAACCCGCTGCAGGGCCTCGCCGCTGCGGCTCAGATCCAGCACTGTTAGATCTTGGCTGCCGGAGTTGAGCACCACCAAGCGTTGCCGTTCGGCATCCAAAGCCATCGCTTCCGGAGTATTGCCGCCCCGCCAACGGGCCAACAACTCCCCATTGTCTGGGTTAACCACCAGCAAACTGAGGGGATCCTCCCCGGCTAGGCCCACAAACAGGGATCCCCGCTCCGCATCGTAGGCCAGCGCCAAAGGGGGGCCGGGCATCGGCAAATTGCGGGCTTGCGGCTGCTCTGAGGGGTCGCTTTGGCGTTTGTGCTCCGCACCGCTGCTGCGAAGGGGAGCAGCCATCACCGCCAAACTCTGGGCAGAGGGCAGGGAGGCAAAAACCCGCCCTGTGGCCGCATCCACGGCAATATCCAAAACTCCCGCCGGCAACCCATAGGCCTGAATCAGCTCCCCCGTCAGCAGATCGAGGGCCACCAGCCCAGGGGCATTGGGGCCAGAGGCATAGACCACCTGCCGCGCCTCATCCACCCGCACCACACTGGGAGCAAACCCCACCGCCACCTGCCACAAGGGATCCCCGCTGGCCCCATCCAGCAGAGTCACCGCCTGCTCCTCCAACAGCCCAACCGCAACCCAGCCCCGATCCGGTACCCCATCGATGCGATCGGCAGAGCTGCGCAACGGCAAAAGCCAATCCCCCTCTGTCCTCAGGCCGTTCCCATCCGCAGGAAAGTTCCTCCCAGCAGAGGAAGAGCCTGCCTCCGGCGAAGGGATCCCTTGCCCCAACACAGGGGATCCCAGCCCCAGCACGCTGCTCAGCACAACCAGCCATTGCCACCGCATGGCCTTCTCCACCCCACAGTCGCGCCTACTTTGACTCAGGAGATCCTCGCCCAACCAGCATAGCCAACCCGACTGTCCGCTCGCTGTCAGCAAACCCAAACACATTTTGACAGGTTGCCCAGACGAACATAGAATGGATATTCGCTGGTTTTGTCAGGATCAACCATGAAGGTGCGGCCTTCCGTCCGTCGGATCTGTGAGAAATGCCGAGTCATCCGCCGCCACGGTCGGGTGATGGTCATTTGTTCTTCCAACCCCAAGCACAAGCAGCGGCAGGGCTAGAGGTTCGATGCAGGATGTGTCCAGCCTGCAATGGGAGACAGAAGCGAGGGATCCCAACACAACTGAGCAAAACTTTGGCCAGATCTCTCGGCGAGCATAGATCCCAAGATCGGCATCTCTACAGCAACATTTCTCTGAATGAGGATCCCATCTCAGGCAGGCAACTCAATCCTTACTGGGCAAGTGTGTTCGAGTTGGTTTGATTTGAAAGGTACCCCTGACTATGGCACGGATTGCGGGAGTTGACATCCCCCGAGAAAAGCGAGTGGAGATTGCCCTCACCTACATTTACGGCATTGGGCTAACCCGCTCCCGCCAGATTTTGGCGAAGACCGGCATCAATCCGGATACTCGTACCCGCGACCTCACCGACGCTGAGGTGGCCGCCCTACGGACGGTGGTGGAGGGCGAATACCAGGTAGAAGGGGATCTGCGCCGCCAGGAGGCGATGAACATCAAGCGGCTGATCGACATTGGCACCTATCGAGGTCGTCGCCACCGCCTGGGTCTGCCCGTGCGTGGCCAGCGCACCCGCACCAATGCCCGCACCCGCAAGGGGGTCAGGAAGACGGTGGCCGGCAAGAAGAAAGCTCCCGCCAAGAAGTAGTCGCTGGACTTTGCGCGGAAGGCAAAACTCTTCCACCATCCCGAATCCCAACCCCAAACAGTCGATTGCAAGGACACCTGGATCATGGCTCGGCAGCAACGGCGCGGACGTAAAGTCAAAAAGAACATCCCCAATGGGGTGGCCTACATTCAGTCCACCTTCAACAACACCATCGTCACCATCACGGATCCCAACGGCGATGTGGTGTCTTGGGCCTCGGCAGGTTCTACGGGCTTCAAAGGGGCCAAAAAGGGCACTCCCTTCGCCGCCCAAATGGCAGCAGAAAGTGCGGCGCGTCAAGCCATGGAGAACGGCATGCGCCAGATCGAAGTGATGGTGAGCGGGCCGGGAGCCGGTCGGGAAACCGCCATTCGCGCTCTACAGGCAACGGGCTTGGAAATTACCCTTATTCGAGATATCACCCCCATTCCCCACAACGGTTGCCGTCCCCCCAAGCGGCGGCGTGTCTAAAGGATCCCGCGTTGAGGGCCGGTCGAGCGTCTGTAGGAGTTTGCTCCAGAGCTACAGGTCTGCCCAAGCGTGAGATGACCTCGAAGTTTCATCAGTTCTCCAAACGGATGTCGAGCCAGACGGACGGGGCCACCATGACGATTCAAACCAGCCGAACCCTCTCCCACTCTCTGGGCAGCAGAGCGAGCTCAAGCGCTGTTGCTTACCAGACCGAGTGTGTTGAATCTCATCGGGATGATAACGGCGTTCACTACGGCAAATTTGCTTTGGGGCCACTGGAGCGCGGCCAAGGGATCACGGTGGGCAACGCTTTGCGGCGGGTGTTGCTCTCCAATCTAGAAGGGACGGCGGTGACTGCTGTACGCATTGCCGGGGTGACCCACGAGTTTTCCACGGTGCCGGGGGTGCGGGAAGACGTGATGGAGATCCTTCTAAACATGAAGGAGCTGGTGCTGCGCTCCAGTTCCCCCGAGACTCAGGTGGGCCGCTTGGTGGCTCAGGGGCCAGGGGAAGTTACTGCTGAGAAGCTGCAATTGCCCAGCGATGTGGAGGTGATCAACCCCCGTCACCACATTGCCACCCTGGCAGAAGGGGCGATTTTGGAAATGGAGTTCATGATTGGCCGGGGACATGGCTACCGCGCCGTCGATTACTCCGACAGCAAAGCGATGGCGATTGATTTTCTGCAGATCGACTCTGTCTTCATGCCGGTGCGCAAGGTGAACTACGCTGTGGAAGCAGCTCGGGTGGGCCAATTCCTGGAAAAAGATCGGCTAGTATTGGAAATCTGGACCAACGGCAGCCTCACCCCGCAAGAGGCCCTCAGCCAAGCGGCCCGCATTTTGGTGGGCTTGTTCGCACCGCTGCAGGAGGTCAGCTTCGATGCTCCTGTGCCGCCCAAGCCAGACGAGGACAACCAAAAAAACCAGATCCCCATCGAGGAGCTACAGCTCTCGGTACGGGCCTACAACTGTCTGAAGCGAGCTCAGATCAACACGGTGGCCGATCTGCTGCTCTATACCGAGGAAGATCTGCTGGAGATCAAAAACTTTGGCCAGAAGTCTGCCGAAGAGGTGGTGCAGGCTTTGAAAGCCCGCTTTGGTCTGACACTGCCCCGCACCCGCGAAAAAGGCAAGGCCTAGAGTTTAGGTTCCGTCTCAAGCATCTGCACCGCTAGCACAACCGCGTCAAAACGCAAGGATCCCCGAAGAGTGTAGGACACAAGACAGAGGTTACCATGCGCCACCGCCGTCGTACCCCCCACCTCAATAAGCCCGCCGACCAGCGCAAGGCCCTGATGCGGGCGCTGACCACGGCTCTGCTGCGGGAAGGGCGGATCACCACCACCAAAGCCCGCGCCAAAGCCATTCGGGCCACCACCGAGAAGATGATCACCCTGGCCAAAGAGGGATCCCTGGCGGCGCGGCGACAGGCGCTGGCCTACATCTACGACAAGGAGCTGGTGCGCTCCCTGTTTGAGCAGGCTCCTGAGCGCTACCGGGATCGGCCCGGTGGCTATACCCGCATCTTGCGCACCGTGCATCGGCGGGGGGATGGAGCAGAAATGGCGGTCATCGAGCTGGTGTAGCGGAAAGGGATCCATGCCGTACCGTCGCATTGCCCTGAGAATTCAGTACCTCGGCAGCAGGTTCTATGGCTGGCAGCGCCAGGCAGCCCGCCGTACCGTGCAAGGGGTGCTGGAGGAGGCGATTGCGTCGCGGGCGGGGCATCCGGTAACCCTCTATGGGGCCGGTCGCACCGATACGGGGGTTCATGCTGCAGGCCAGGTGGCCCACTTCGACACCACCTCCGGTATCCCTGCGGCGGAGTGGTCGAGGGTGCTGAACGACTGTCTGCCGGAAGATGTGGTAGTGCTGGCTTCTGCTCAAGTGCCTGACTCCTGGCACGCCCGCTTTTCGGCTCGCTGGCGCCGCTACCGCTACCTGATCCTGAACCGGGAGCGACCGGATGTGTTCTGGCGCCTCTTTAGCTGGCAAGTGCGTTGGCCTCTGCAGGTGGAGCCGATGGCGGAAGCCCTGAATTCCCTGCTGGGGGAGCACAGCTTGGAAGCCTTCCGGCGGCGGGGATCGGATCGGCCCCACTCGCGGGTACAGGTGCAGGAGGTGCTCTGCCAGCGGCTGGGGGACTTGATCAGCATCGAGGTGCAGGCCAGCGGCTTCCTCTACCGGATGATGCGGCTCTTGGTGGGATCCCTAGAGGTGGTGGGCCGGGGCCAGCTCAGCCCGGCACAGTTTGTCCACCTGTGGCAACACAACGACTGGAGCCAGATGCGCACCCGCTACAGCGCTCCTCCGCAAGGGCTGTGCCTGACGGATGTGGGCTATGCTGCGGATCCCTTCGGTCAACAGTTCGCCCACTCGCTGCCCTTTTGGGCCTTGCCCACAGAGCCTCCCTCCGCCCTCCGGTCGCCGGCTGCGTTGGCCCATTCCTGCGGTTGATCTGGGCGATCTCTAAGCTTGTCCTGATATGTTTCCTTGCCTGCCATGAACAAAACTCCCCTTCCCAACCCCGAAACTCTGGCGCCCCGCTGGTATCTGGTGGATGCTGCCAATCAGCGCCTGGGCCGCTTGGCTGCCGCTGTGGCCACCCTCTTGCGGGGTAAGCACAAACCGGACTTCACCCCTCACCTGGATACGGGGGACTATGTAATTGTGATCAACGCTGAGAAAGTGGTGGTCACCGGCAAAAAGCGCACCCAAAAGCTCTACCGCCGCCACTCCGGCCGTCCTGGCGGCATGAAAGTGGAAACCTTTGCCCAACTGCAGGCGCGGCTGCCGGAGCGGGTGGTGGAAAAAGCGATCAAGGGGATGTTGCCCCACACCCGGTTGGGCCGGCGGCAATTCACCAAGCTGAAGGTTTACGCCGGGCCAAACCACCCTCATGAGGCCCAGCAACCCCAGGTTTATCCCCTCAACACGATCCCAGGAGCCAAAGCATGACTCAAGCGAGCAGCCAACGAGCCGTTTATTGGGGAACGGGACGCCGCAAAACCGCCGTTGCCCGCGTGCGTTTGGTGCCCGGCACGGGCAAAATCATCATCAACGACAGGCCGGGAGACCAGTATCTGCAGTATCAAGAAGCCCTGCTGGCCAGTGTGAAGGGGCCGCTGGAGATCCTTGGTCTGGAAAACTCCTACGATATCCTAGTGCGAGCCCATGGCGGCGGCGTTCACGGCCAGGCGGATGCGATCAAGCTGGGGGTGGCGCGCGCCCTCTGCGAGGTGGATCCGGCCAATCGCGGCCCTTTGAAAGTCGAGGGTTATCTGAAACGGGATCCGCGCGCCGTGGAGCGGAAGAAATACGGCCTGCGCAAGGCCCGCAAGGCTCCCCAGTACTCGAAGCGCTAGGGATCCCTGCCGTTGTTTTTAGAGGAAGATGTTGATAGACAAGGGTATAGAAACAGGCCCAGAGGAGGAAAGGGTTATGCCCAAGAAAGGATTGCACCCGCAGTGGTATCCAGAAGCCAAAGTCATCTGCAACGGCGAAGTGGTGATGACGGTGGGATCCACCAAGCCGGAGCTCAAGGTGGATGTTTGGTCGGGCAACCATCCCTTTTTCACCGGCAGCCAGAAGATCATCGACAGCGAAGGCCGGGTGGAGAAGTTCATGCGCAAATACGGCATGGGAGGTGGCAAAAAGGCCAAGTAGAGGTTCCCCCATCTGGGTGTGGGCAACGCTTGGATCCCTGGGTATTGCGAATCTATGGCTTCTGCTCAACTGATCGACCAGCTTAAGAATGTCGAAGCCACTTTTCAGGAGCTGACGGTGCGCTTGGCCGATCCGGACGTGGCCACGGATCCAGCTGAGCTGCAGCGGATTGCCAAGGCCCGCTCCTCCTTGGAGGCCACCGTCCAGGCTTTTCACGACTGGCAAAAGCTGAATCGCGATCTGCAACAGACGGAAGAACTTTTGCGGGAATCGGCCTCCGACCCAGAGCTGGAGGCGATGGCAAGAGCGGAACTTGAGCAACTGCGGGCCCGCCAAGAACAACTGGAGGAAAAGCTCACCCTGCTGCTGCTGCCCCGGGATCCCAACGACGACAAGAACATTATGTTGGAGATTCGCGCCGGCACCGGTGGGGAGGAGGCGGCGCTGTGGGCGGCGGATCTGGCCCGCATGTACACCCGCTACGCCGAAAAGCTGGGCTGGTCGGTGCGTCTGGCGAGCCTCTCGGAAGGAGAGCTGGGGGGCTACAAAGAGGCGATCCTGGAGATTCAAGGGGATCAGGTGTACAGCAAGCTCAAGTTTGAAGCTGGCGTGCATCGGGTGCAGCGGGTGCCCGTCACCGAAGCGCAAGGCCGTGTCCACACCTCGACGGCCACGGTGGCGGTGATGCCAGAGGTGGACGAGGTGGAGGTAGTCATCGACCCGAAAGACATCGAAATCAAAACGGCACGTTCCGGGGGGGCAGGCGGCCAAAACGTGAACAAGGTGGAGACGGCGGTGGATCTTCTCCACAAGCCCACCGGGATCCGGGTGTTTTGTACCGAGGAGCGTTCCCAGCTGCAGAACCGCCAGCGGGCCATGCAGATTTTGCGGGCCAAACTCTACGAGATGAAGCTGCAGGAGCAACAGGCCTCCATCAGCTCTGCTCGGCGCATGCAGGTGGGAACGGGATCCCGCTCGGAAAAAATTCGCACCTACAACTACAAGGACAACCGCGTTACCGACCACCGCCTCAACCAGAATTTCCCTCTGCAGCCCATCTTGGATGGGGAGCTGGACGACTTGATCCAAGCTTGTATTGGCCTTTACCAAAAAGAGCTGTTGGCGGAGCTATCCTAGGCCAGACTGAGTTACCGCCAGCGGATGGGATCCCTTCTCGAGGACCTTTCCTCTGCCGAGCTAGCGGTAGAATAAATACCCACGTCGAGTGCCTAAACCCCCATGCTGGCCGAATACCGCCAACACGCCGCTGCCCGCGAGGCCCAAGGGATCCCGCCGCTGCCCTTAAACGCTGCCCAGACCAGCCAGTTGTGCGAGCTCCTGAAGGCCCCGCCTGCCGGCGAAGAAGCCTTTTTGTTGCACCTGCTCACGGAGCGCGTCCCACCGGGAGTCGATGAAGCAGCCTACGTGAAAGCGGGCTTTTTGGCGGCGGTAGCCAAGGAGGAGGTTGCATCGCCGTTGATCACTCCCCTGCGGGCGGTGGAGCTCTTGGGCACCATGCTGGGGGGCTACAACGTCCAGGTTTTGCTGGATCTGTTGCGGGATCCCCGGAGTGAGATTGCAGCGGCAGCAGCCCGCGCCCTCAGCCACACCCTGCTGGTTTTCGATGCCTTTCACGACGTGCTGGAGCTGAGCCAGTCCGGCAATGCCTATGCCCAACAGGTGATCGAGTCCTGGGCCAAGGGCGAATGGTTTACCGCCAAAGCTCCCCTGGCCGCAGCAATCACTGTAACAGTGTTCAAGGTTGCCGGCGAGATCAACACCGATGACCTTTCCCCCGCCGCCCACGCCACCACCCGCCCGGATATCCCCCTCCACGCCCAAGCCATGCTGGAGTCCCGCGCTCCAGGATCCCTGGTCACCATTGCCGAGCTGAAGCGCCGCGGCCATCCCGTTGCCTTTGTGGGGGATGTGGTGGGCACCGGCTCCTCCCGCAAATCCGCCCTCAACTCGCTGCTCTGGCACATCGGCCACGACATTCCCCATGTGCCCAACAAGCGGGCCGGCGGGGTCATCCTGGGGGGCACCATTGCGCCCATCTTCTTCAACACCGCCGAAGATGCCGGGGCCTTGCCCATCCAGTGCGATGTCTCCCGCCTGGAAACCGGCATGGTGGTTACCATTTGCCCCTACGAAGGCGTGATCCGCTCTGAGGCCGGCCAGGTTCTCTCCACCTTTTCCCTGCGGCCCGTGACCCTCCCCGACGAAGTGCGGGCGGGGGGACGTATTCCCCTGTTGATTGGCCGTGCCCTCACCGACAAAACCCGCCAAGCCTTGGGTTTGCCTCCCTCGACCTTGTTTATCCGCCCCACTCCACCGGCAGACACCGGCAAAGGCTATACCCTAGCGCAAAAAATCGTGGGCAAAGCCTGTGGGCTGCCAGGCGTGCGCCCGGGCACCAGTTGTGAGCCCCTCATTACCACGGTGGGATCCCAGGACACCACCGGCCCCATGACCCGCGATGAGCTGAAGGAGCTGGCCTGTCTGGGCTTCAACGCCGACCTAGTGCTGCAGAGCTTCTGCCACACCGCCGCCTATCCCAAGCCGGTGGACATCCAGATCCACAAAGAGCTGCCCGACTTTTTCGCTTCCCGCGGGGGCGTTGTCCTGCGTCCCGGCGATGGCATTATCCACTCCTGGCTCAACCGCATGCTCCTGCCGGATACCGTCGGCACCGGGGGCGACTCCCACACCCGCTTCCCCTTGGGGATCTCCTTCCCGGCGGGATCCGGTCTGGTGGCCTTTGCCGCCGCCATGGGGGTGATGCCCTTGGACATGCCGGAATCGGTGCTGGTGCGCTTTACAGGTGAATTGCAGCCGGGGATCACCCTGCGGGACATTGTCCATGCCATCCCCTACGTGGCCATTCAGAGGGGCCTGTTGACCGTTGAGAAAAAAGGCAAGAAAAACGTCTTTGCCGGGCGCATCATGGAGATCGAGGGCCTGCCGCATCTGAAGGTGGAGCAAGCTTTTGAGTTTACCGATGCCTCGGCAGAGCGCAACTGTGCCGGCTGTACCATCAAGCTGAGCCTCGAGACGGTCTCAGAATATCTGCGCTCCAACGTGGTGCTGCTGAAGAACATGATTGCCCGCGGCTACCAGGATGCGAGAACCTTGCTGCGGCGCATCGCCAAAATGGAAGCCTGGCTGGCCAGCCCCACCCTCCTGGAGGCGGATGCCGACGCCGAATACGCCGAAGTCATCGAAATCGACCTCAGCACCATCACCGAGCCGATCGTCTGTGCCCCCAACGATCCCGACAAGGTGATGACCCTGAGCGAAGTCCATGCCCAACACGCCGCCGGCAACCCCGATACGCCGATCAAGATTGACGAAGTTTTCATCGGCTCCTGCATGACCAACATCGGCCACTACCGCGCCGCCGCCAAAATCCTGGAAGGCCAAGGGCGGGCCAAGGTGCGCCAATTCTGGATCTGTCCGCCCACCCGCATGGATGAGGCACAACTGCGCTCGGAAGGCGTATACGGCATCTTTGCTGCCGCCGGGGCCAGAACGGAAATGCCGGGATGCAGCTTGTGTATGGGCAACCAAGCCCGCGTGGAAGACGGGGCCACCGTCATGTCCACCTCCACCCGCAACTTCAACAACCGCATGGGCAAAGACGCGCGGGTTTACCTGGGATCCGCCGAGCTGGCCGCCGCCTGCGCCCTTTTGGGCCGGATCCCCACCCCTGAGGAGTACCGAGAGATCGTCTCCACCAAGATCCAGCCCTTTGCCGGCGAGCTGTACCGCTACCTCAACTTCCACGAGATCCCCGGCTTTGAGGACGAAGGACGGGTCATCCCGCGGCAGCACGTGGAGGAGCTGTCCAGGAGCCGTTCTTGAGCGAGAATAGGGGCTAGCTGCCCTGATAGCATGGCAGGGATCGCCCCATTGCCCTGGAGAAAGCTCAATGGCCCTGAATCCAAAGAGGATCCGCCGCATCCACCGCACCCTTGCCCCCATCCTGGCCTTGCCTTTGGTGGTAACGGTGCTGACGGGATCCCTGTATCAAATTGCCCGCCTTAACGAAAACTTCGACTACTACTGGCTGATCCAAATCCACAAAGGGCAGTGGGGCCCCCTCGATCTGCAAGCGGTTTACCCCTTCTTAAACGGACTGGGGCTGCTGGTGATGGTGGCCACCGGCCTCAGTATGTGGTTACCAACAAAACCCCATCGCCGCCCCAAACATACGGAGTCCTAGAGGGTTTTGGATAGATAAACCTGTAGGGTAAACACCTAAGAAACATTCCAGAAAACCCTACATTTCCCGGAACGGATTTGACTACACTAGAAGCATAGAGGTTTTGCTTGCACCTCTAAAGTTGAGCCCCGAAAGCTAAGCTCCAAACTCGAACTGGAAGTCAAAAAAGCAAAGTAATAGAGGAGGAGGATGCTCTATGGCTCTTGTCCGCTGGGATCCATTTCGTGAAATTGACGAAATTCAACGGGAAATGAACCGGATGTTCGACCGGCTGATCCCTCGCACCACCGAGGCCGACGGCTTTTCCTTCATGCCGGCAGTGGAGATGCACGATGATCCCGAAACCATTACCCTGAAGCTGGAGCTGCCCGGCTTGAACCCCAACGACTTGGATATCCAAGCGACAGCCGAAGCGGTCTCCATCACCGGGGAACGGCGATTTGAGAAGCGCTCTGAAGACAAAGGGGTAACCCGGACTGAATTCCGTTATGGGCGCTTCCAACGGGTGATCCCACTGCCGAACCGGATCAAACACGATCAGGTGAAAGCCGAATACAAAGATGGGATCCTCACCCTCACCTTGCCCAAGGCAGACTCTGAAAAAGCCCAAGTGGTTAAAGTGAGCGTTGTCTCCTGATGGGCGTAGCTGAAGCTGCTCTGAGGTTAGGCAATTTTCCATGAGGAAAAAAGATCCCATAGGGGTAGGCTCATCGCCTACCCTTTTTTAGTCCTTTTTTGCGTTTTGGTTCTTCAGCTTGCGCTCATTTCAAGCAGGAATAAATCGGGTTCGCTGCAGGGATCCCCAGCTCTCCCTACCGAACTCAACTCAACTCGATTTGACTTTTGCCCGCCGCTTTGGATAGGGTTTGAGTGCGCAACGGAGCCAAGGTTGAGAGCATGGCCAGCGTTACCTACGAACACGTTACCAAGCGCTACAGAGACACCACCGCCGTCCATGACCTGAACATCACCGTCGAAGACGGGGAATTTCTCGTCTTTGTCGGCCCCTCCGGCTGCGGCAAAACCACCTCCCTGCGCATGCTGGCCGGCTTGGAAGAAGTGAGCGCCGGCTCCATCTACATTGGCGATCGACGGGTGAACGATGTCCCCCCCAAGGATCGGGATATCGCCATGGTCTTCCAATCCTATGCCCTCTACCCCCACATGACCGTGGCCGAGAACATGGCCTTTGGCCTCAAGCTGCGCGGCCTGCCACGGGCGGAGATCGAAAGCCGGGTTAGGGGGGTGGCCAAGCGCCTTGGGATCGAACACCTGCTCAACCGCAAGCCCAAGGAACTTTCGGGTGGGCAACGGCAGCGGGTTGCCGTCGGGCGGGCCATCGTGCGCAATCCGGCGGTGTTTTTGATGGATGAGCCCCTCTCCAACTTGGATGCCAAGCTGCGGGTACAGGCGCGGGCCGAGATTAGCAAGTTGCACATGCAACTGGGCACCACCTTTATCTACGTTACCCACGACCAGGTGGAGGCCATGACCATGGGCAACCGCATCGCCGTCATGAAGGATGGCCGCCTGCAGCAGGTGGATACCCCCCACACCCTCTACACCCGCCCGGCCAACCTGTTTGTGGCCGGGTTCATCGGCAGCCCCGCCATGAATTTCTTCCAGGCCAAGCTGCGGGAGCAGGAGGGCACCCTCTGGATCGATACCGGCGCCTTCCGCGTGGCCATCCCGCCCCACCAGGCAGAGCCCTATTGGCAATACGTCGGCAAGTCGGTCATCTTCGGCATCCGCCCGGAAAACATCCACGATCCCCACTACCAACCCCCAGGGATCCAACCTGCCCCGGTGCGGGCTAAGGTCTCGGTAACGGAGCTGGTGGGCCATGAAGTAATCCTCTATCTCAGCACCAGCGACCGAGAAGGGATCCTGGCCGAGCAGGAGTTTATTGCCCGCGTGGATCCCCGTACCCAGCTGCGCGTCAACCAGTGGGCGGAAGTGATCTTCGATATGGATCGCTTCCACCTGTTCGATCCCGAAACCGAGCAGCGCCTAGGTTAAACCCTGGAATCGCTTTAGAATCCTAATCAGTCCTACAGAGGCAGGGATCCCTATGCCGGAGCAATCCACTTCCAAGTTGGTTCAGGCACAGTTTGACGAGTTTCCGTACCCGAATGTGCCGATTGAGCAGACGGTTACGGATAACTTCGCGCTGTTTGCCAACAGCCTCACCACCGCTTACTATCGCCGCAACCGCAAGGTGGTCAAACCCGAGGGCAAAGTAATGCTCAACGCCGGCTGTGGCTCCGGCTGGGAAACCCTTGTGCTGGCCACGGCCAATCCAGGAGCTTCTTTTGTCGGGGTGGATATCTCGGCAGAATCCCTGAAAATGGCCCGGCAGCGCTTCGAGTTCCACCAGATCAAAGAGGCGCGTTTCGAGGTGATGGACATCACCGACCTGCAAGCCTTGGGGGAGCAATTCGATTTCATCGCCTGCAACGACGTGCTCTACCTGCTGGACGATCCGGTGGCGGGGCTGAAAGGCATGCGCCAAGTCCTCAAACCGGACGGCATCATCCGCACCAATGTCCACAGCCTTTACCAGCGCCAGTTTATTTTCAACATGCAGGATGCCATGGAGCTGCTGGGGGTGATGGATGAGCCGGCTGCCAAAGCCGTTCCCATCCTCAGGGAGCTGATGGATGCCCTTCACGAGGGCAGCTTCGTCAAAAGCCACTGGCAGGGGGATGCCATCAAAACCACCAATGGGATCCTGGCCAACTTTCTGCTGCGCAGCGACAAAGGCTTTACCGTGCCTCAGGTCTTTGAGATGCTCCGCCAGGCCGGGCTGGAGTTCATCAGTATGGTCAATTGGCAGCAGTGGAAGCTGGAGCGGGTCCTCACCAAGCCCGTTCCCTACGCCCTGCGGCAAATCAAAAAGCTCAGCCAGGAGGAGCTGCTGCACTTTATCGAGTTAATCTTTCCTAACCTGACCCGCCTGATCGACTTCTGGTGTGGCCACCCCACCGGGGCCACTTCTCCCCAACCCTTCAGCAGCGAGGAATGGAGAAATGGCTTGGTACAGGCGCATCCTCTGCTGCTGAGGCTCAACGCCAAGGCTGCCTTTGAGAATGCCATCCGCGACAATGGCCCGGTCAACATCAACGGCTGGCCCGGCTCCGAGGGCAACATCACCATCGATCCCTTCTCGGTGCGCTGGTTGATCGATGTTTTTGGAGAAGAGCCTGTTCCTGTACAGGCCCTGGCGGCCAAGGCGCTAGATCTCATGGATTGGACCCCCGAAGAGGCCTTTAACCAAGTGGTGGCCAATCTCAAGTTCCTGGAAGAGCGGCTGGTGGTGCTGTTGCACTCGCCGCTGCGTTGAGTTCAAGAACCTACCCCCCTCTCCCCCTGGGAGAGGGGCCGGGGGTGTTTGCGTTTAGCGACGCGGAGCGCTTGGGCTGGGAGAGGGGCTGGGGGTGAGGGTCTGCAGCACCCTGATTTGCTCGGCCCGAATGGC
>NZ_JANSIB010000047.1:0-18765 GCF_047461895.1 Synechococcus sp. R55.8
TCGGCGCTATCCTTCCCTGCCCTGAAGGACGGGGCTTGCCGCGCCTTTTGGTCAACCACTGATAGGCTACTTGCCTGAATAAAGCTGGGATCGGCAGCGCAGCCTCAATGCTAGCCTAGTAAGGCTGTGTTTTTGTGCGAAGCCATGCCTGTTCCTAAGAAGAAAACTTCTAAAGCCCGCAGTCGCAGGCGCTACGCCGTCTGGCTGGGCAAAGCTAAGCTCCAGGCCCAGCGAGCCATGACTATTGGGCGCGCCATTCTCAGCGGTCGCAACACCGGTTTCTACTATCCCAAAGCTAAGTCTGAAGAGGATGAGGAAGAATAGAGGCTTGCTGCAGGGATCCCGGTGTCTGCGCGAGTGATTACACTGGACTAGAGCTGTGCTCCCCTGAAAGCGGTTTTGCTGCCCCTGTAGTCTTGCTCCTCCATAGGTTGCATGCGCTCCTTGACTTCCCTCACCTACTACCAACGGCTGGGTCTGTCTCCAGCGGCATCTCCTGAGGCCATCCGGCGGGCCTACCGGCAATTGAGCAAGCGCTACCATCCCGATACTTCTCCCCTGGCTCCGGAAGTGGCCATTCGCTGCTTCCAAGAGTTGCAGGAGGCCTACCTTGTCCTTAGCAACCCGGCGAAACGGGCCATCTACGATGCCAGCTTACGGGCGGTGACCGCCAACACGGGATCTCTGGGCATGCCGGGATCCCTTGGTGCCGATTCTCTAGAGCTGCGTATGGAAACCCGCCCACTTTCGGCTGGCGAGCTGTGTGCCCTGCTGCTGATGGGATCCACCCTAGTCGTGTGTTTGGTGTTGGCAGGTGTCCTCGCTTGGCTGCGAGAGAGTGGGGCAAGCTGATTCTGCGAGCATTTCCTGCCCTCTTCGGTAGGACATTGGGATCGAGTTTTCGGATTCTGGATCAGGAGTGCTTGAATGAACATAGCCCGTTGACTCTAGGGTTTGATTGCTTTTCTTGAATCTCGCCATGCCTTTGCCTCCTGCAACCACGCCCCTGTACAATCACCCGCTCCACACCATCGAACGCTGGCTGGAGGATCAGGGCTGCACCCGCGATCCGCAGGATGTGGAGCAGTGGTTTTGCGAACGGCCTGGCTGGAAAGCCATTTTGCGCCTGGAAGAAACCAGCATTTGGGTGCGATACACCTACCCAGACGGCAACACGAAAACTTTATCTTTTCCCTATTCCCTCAGCCGGCAAGACGTAGAACAGGCCATTTTTGAGAGTTAGCCGAGCCATGCGCGTTCTCCAGTTGCCTGCCCTGCGCGATAACTACATCTACCTGCTCCACAATCCCGACACTGCAACAGCAGCCGTGGTGGATCCGGCAGTGGCTGAGCCCGTGTTGGAAAAGCTGGCCGAGCTGGGGGCGGAGTTGGTGGCCATTTTCAACACCCACCACCACCACGACCACGTGGGGGGCAACCGACAGCTTTTGGAGCGCTATCCCCGTGCCAGAGTCTATGGCAGCCAGGTGGATCGGGGGCGGATCCCTGGCCAGACGGTGGAGCTCAAGGCAGGGGAAACAGTGGAGTTTGCGGGTCGGCTAGCAAAGGTGCTGTTTGTGCCCGGCCATACCCGCGGCCATATTGCCTACTACTTTTCCGAGAGTGGGGATCTCTTCTGTGGCGATACCCTGTTTGCCGGGGGATGCGGGCGGCTGTTTGAAGGCACGCCGGAGCAGATGCTGGGATCCCTGGATCAACTGCGCCAGTTGCCTGAACCGACGCGGGTGTGGTGTGCCCACGAATACACCCTCAACAACCTCAGGTTTGCCCTGACGGTGGATGGGGGAAATCCCGACCTGCAGGCCCGTTACCAAAAGGTGGCCGCCCTGCGCCAATCGGGATCCCCAACAGTACCCAGCACTATGGGCGAGGAACGCCGCACCAATCCCTTCTTGCGTTGGGATCAGCCGGCTTTGCAGGCAGCCACCGGGCTCCAGGATCCGGTGCGGGTCTTCGCTCGCCTGCGCGGTATGAAGGATCAGTTCTGAAAATCGGGTTCTGACAAAAGCTCCTGGAGGTGGCCCAAAACCTGAGGGGATGGTGCTCCTCACCACCAGCACGAACGAAACCCCCGAAGAGCTGCACCGTAATCTGGTGCAGGGGCTTTTCATCAGCCCACCTCGGCCTGCCTCCTGGACACTAGAGCCAGCAGGATAGCCGCCCCCAGCCCTTGAGTGACTACCGAAAAGAGCACTAAGCCAGTCAGGGAGAAATCGTAAAGCACCCCCATCAGGGCGCTGCCCACAAACCAAGCCAATCCATAGACACTGGTAAACAGGCCAAAGGCAAAGCCCCTCGTCTCGGGAGCTACCATACCGGCCACCGCCGCCTTCATGATGGATTCTTGGGCCCCCAAGCCAATGCCCCAGAGCACCATGCCCAGCACCGTCAGAGCATAGGTACCGGAAAAGGCCAGCGGCGCAAATCCAGCCGATACCGCCACCGCTCCCAGCAGGCTCCACAGCCCCACGCGGTCGAACAGCCAGCCACAGCCCAGGGCGGCCAGGGCATCCACCCCCATGGCCAGGGCATAGAGCAAAGGGATCCCTGCCCCATCGCTCCCTGACTGTTGTTGCAGATGCAGGGCAATGAGGGGAAAATCCGCAAACCCCATAGCCACACAGGCTGCTGCCAAAAGATACAGCCAGAAAACTTTGGGCAAGCCTTTTGCTGGAGTCATCTCCGGCTCCGGCTCAAAGTCGCGCGGACTGGGATACAGCCATTGCGCTAGCCCCAAAGCCGCCAGCCCCACCGCTGCCGGGATCCCCAAGGCCAAAAACCCACCCCGGAAGCCATAGCCGACTTTCAGAACTGCCGCCACCAACAGCGGCCCCCCCACCGCCCCAATCTGATCTAGGGTCTCGTGCAGGCCAAACCCCAAGCCCCGACCCACCTGCAAGGCTGCATGGGAGAGCAACACGTCCCGCGGCGGGGTGCGGATCCCTTTGCCCGTCCGCTCGGCCAGCAACAGCAAAGCAGCCCAAGGCCAACTGCCCGCCCAGGCCAAAGCCGGGATCACCGCCGTGTTGATGACATAGCCCAAGGTGGTGAGCCGCCAGTGACCCCGACTGCGGTGCGCGGGATCCCTGCCCAGCCGGTCGCTCCAATACCCCACTCCCAAGCGCAAGCCATAGGCCAATAGCTCCCCCCCGCCGGCCACCAGGCCCACCACCGTGCCGCTGGCCCCTAGGGATCCCAAAAAAGCCCCAGAAATGCTGCGTGCCCCTTCATAGGTGGCGTCAGCGCACAAGCTCACAATGCCGAGGAGGAGAATAAAGCGCCAGGCAGAGGGAGACATAGTCAGCAACCGCTTGGTCGAGGCTGGCCAAATAGCTGGAGAAAGGGACAGGAGCTGCTCGCTCCCAAGAGGGCTCCCTATCTAGCAGCTCTAGCTACAGAGTAGCCGAGGGAGGTTCTCAAATCTTGCAAGTCCATCAAGGTCTTGCACTCCTTGCCCTGTCTAGGTTTAATAGGAGCGGGTGATGTTTTCCTCCAAGAACTCCTGCCCGAAGGAGCCAAGAAATGGCCAACAAAAGGATGGCTTTGAAGTTAATTTTCAACCTTTTGGGTAGCTGCCTAATCTCAATGGCCGTTGCAGGGGCAAGTACGACAATAGATAAACGGGCAATCTTAAATGCCGAATATCTCATAGCCACTCTGGATGGAGTAGAGCGGATTCGTTTTCAGAACGGAGAGTATCAACGAGGTTCTAGTGTCTTTCAGGAAGGGTTCCTAGTGGCAAAGCTCCAAGACCTAAAATTTAGCGACCTCAATAACGACGGGTTTCAGGATGTTGTTGCCATTGCAGCAAGCAATACAGGAGGATCCGCTAGTTGGATTAGCTTGTCAGGACTACTAGGTGGCCAAAAACTTGTGCCCTTGGAGCCTGTATTTCTAGGAGACAGAGTTGTAGTTAGTAACATTTCAATTGAGAAAGGCTCTCGAGGGAGTGCTCAGGTTTGCCTGGATATGCTGGTTCACGGGCCTAACGATGGCATGTGTTGCCCTACCAAGAAAGAGAGAAGATGTTTCGTGCTTTCTGAGAGGAGATGGATACCTCGTAAGTAAAGAAGCTACTGACTTCCTCGCAACTCCCAGCGAGCTAGAGTTTTCAACGTAAGTCAAACGTATTCATGCCCAGCGTAGTTTAGTGTTCCCTTGATTAGGGTCTTGCCCGGGATCCAAAGTTGGTCCTGGGGTAATCCCTACTTTGAGTCCTCCCCTCTTGACAAGCTAGAGAGGCTAGTCTGCCGCTCATCCCGAGGAAGCTCCACCAAAATGACAGGGATGGAGCTGGTTTCCAACACCGCCTGGGAGGTAGATCCCACCAAAACCTGCTCCCAGCCGCGGTGCCCCCGCTTGCCCATGACTATGTCGGTAACCTGCCGCTCCTGGGCTATGTTTACAATGGTCTCCGCCAAGGGCCCGGAAGCCAGGCAGAACTGGTGGCGAATATCCGCCAAAAGACGCTGGGCAAGCTGGCGCAACTGTTCCACCCCTTTCCCCTGCAGCTCATCGGTAACATGCAGCACAATCACTTCCCCATCCACCCGCCGCGCCAAATCGGCTGCCTTGCGCAACACCACCTCGGCTAGAGGAGAGGTATCCACGGCTGCCAAAAAGCTCACCTTGCCTTGGCTGCCCACTTTGGTGGGATCCACCTCTCCTTTTTCCAAAAGCCGGGGGGCGCAAACCTGGGTCAGCCAAGCGCCCAGGGGAGCGGTAACCAGAATTGACAAAGCCGCCAAGGCCAAAATGATCTCCCCACCGGGGATCCCTTGGGCCAAAGGGATCCCACCAATAGCCGCCTGCACCGTCGCCTTGGCCATGTTGCCCGGCAGCAAAAACAGCCGCTCCCGCCAGGTCCAGTTGCTCCCCAGGGTGGAAAGCCACCAACCCAGGCCCCGCCCCAGCAGCAGGCTCAGGGTTAAGAGCAGCAAGCCCGGCCAGAACACGGATCCCAGCACCCCCAGATCCAGCGACGCTCCCAACAGCACAAACAACACGATCTCCGCCACCGTCCAGAGGGCATCGAACCCACCTCGCAGCCGCCGCGCCAAGGGGGCATCCAGCTCAATCAGAAAAAACCCCATGGCCATCACCGCCAGATAGCCGGAAAAATAGGGCCACACCTGCGGCGCCAGCACCAAGCCCAAGGCCATGCAGGCAGCCAGCAGCACTTCCTGCACGCTGTTGCGAGTCCAGTTTTGTTGGGTTAGCAGCGACACCAGAACCCGCGCCCCCAGGTAGCCTATGGATATGCCCAGCAGGATCTCCATCCCCACTTGGAACGGCAGCCACTGCAGCGGCGATAGCTCCAGCCCCAGCAGGCGAACGCTCTCTGCAGAGCCCTGGCCCAAAAAGCTGAGCAACAGGCTAAACCCCAACAACAGCAGCACATCGGAAAGGGCGCTGCCGGTCAAAATAGCATCCGGGATCCCCTTGGCCACCCCCCAGCCCAAACTCTTGAGGCGCAACATCCCCGGCACGATCACGGCTGGCGACTCCGCCCCAATCACGCAGCCCAACAGCAAACCGGTAGGCCAGTCCAACCCCAGGATCCAGGTGCTCAACAGGGCCACCGCCACCGCCTCGCAGGCTGCCGGCAAAAACCCCAGCCGCAGGGCTACAGACCCTTGCTGGACCAGCTTCTCCCGATCCAGCCCCAGGCCCGCCTTCATCAAAATGATCATCACCGCCACCAGCCGCAGATCCCCTGCCGCTGCCAGCACCTCGGGAGACAAGACCTCTCCCAGCAGGATCCCTACGAGGATCATCCCCAACAGAGGGGGCATCCCCAACCGACCCACGATCTGGCCGACAAAAAAGCCCATGACCAGGATCCACAGCCAACTGCCCAGCATCAACAGATCCTCTCTCCTTGCCGTGTTGAAGGGCAACTCAGGGGGGAGAGCCTCTGGGGAGTGCGGACGCAAAGCCAAAAACTCCTACCCCCTGGATACCCCCAGAAGTGTAGGAGTCATCAGCCTCAGCCTTGGATGTCAGAACAATCCCAGAAGAATTCTGAATCGGTGCGAGGCGGTTGCGGTGAACTCCATCACCGGTTGCCAGAGCAAGGCTCAAAAGCCGACCGGCAACTGATCCCGCTTGCAGGGTATCATGCTTTCTCTTCCACAACAACTAGGCGATAGGGGCAATCTGTACGGCCAATGGAGCGGTAGAAATCCCGGCAGACATTGTCGGTAAAGCGATCGCTGAGGCCGCGGGTTACCTGCTGCACCACTTGACGGGCCACCCGATAAACCAACTTGCGGGGCAAAACCTGCAAAAACTTAGGCAAAGCCAGCCCAATCTCCAGATGAAGAGACCAGTGAACACGAGTTGTGGGCAGGTCTTTCAGGGATCCCTGCAGCTCCTCCAGCTGGAAATCGGCTTGGCAGCTGACCCGGTAAGGCATTCCTTCATCGCCGGGCAACTCAATCGAGGTCAGACAAAACCGGTAATCTTTATCCGGCCAGATCTTGACCCCAAAACTGGGCTCCAGCTCAAACCCCAGCCCGCCCATGCGGAAAAACTGCAACCTGTAAGTCTCGGCAGACAAAGCTTCCACCTGCAATGGCCTGAAGCACCGCTGGATCCACTGGGCATGGCCTCTCAGGTAACGGGCCAAGGTCTCCCGATCGGTTTCCAGATCCACTTGGCCACAGCGCGCGGCTTGTAAATCCAGGTGGGCTTTGTCCAGGGAGGGATCCCAAGAGGACGGAGAGGGATCTGCGGGAGCACCGCCTTCGGGGGACATGGCCCTTTCACTTGGCGGAACGGCGGGCTTGGAGCTGGCGATAGACATCCCTAACATCTACCTGATAGTGAGCAAGGGCCACGAGGCAGTGGTACCAGAGGTCGGCCATCTCACGGGCCAAAGCCACGCGGTCTTGATCCTTAGCCGCCATCACCACCTCAGCCGTCTCCTCGCCAAGTTTCTTCAAAATGGCATTTTCCCCCTTGGCTAGCAAGCTGCTGGTGTAGGAATCGGGACGGGGATCCGCCTGGCGGGCCTTGACCACGGCAAACACCTGCGACAGGGTATCGGCTGCTGGAAGGGGATCCCCTTGCAAAGGGCGAAAGAAACAGCTCCGCGCTCCTGTGTGGCACGCTGCATCCCCCACCTGCTCCACCAGGATGACCAGGGCGTCGCCGTCGCAGTCGTAGCGGATTTGTTTGACCCACTGCACATGGCCAGAAGTTTCCCCCTTGGGCCACAACGCCTGCCGCGAGCGGCTCCAAAACCAGGTGCGGCCTGTTTCCAGGGTTTTTTGCAGCGATTCCCGGTTCATCCAGGCCATCATCAGCACTGTTCCGTCCAGGTAGTCCTGCACGATGGCCGGGATCAGGCCCTGTTCATTGTAGGTGAGGCTGCCCAGCCAGGTGATCTCCTCGGGCAGAAGCGATCGAGGGGGATCCGAGGAAGGGTTGAAGGCCAGAGCAGCAACCATAGAGCAGCGACCTGAAAAACCGCATTGAGAGCAGGATAACAGAACCAGCCCTCGCCAAGATATCCTTGACAACCTCAGCCAAGGGGTACCAGTTCCCGTGCCGCCAGGGACAGGACCACCTCTTCTCCCTCACCGGCCAGAGTCACCAGCCAGCGGTCGCGGTTTTCACGGGTGAGGACGATCCCCAGCCTCCCCTTAACAGAAGGAGGATACAACAGCCGTACCCACATGCCCGGCTCGAGCTGGGCAGCCGACCGCAGGGGATCAGCCGGGTTGCCGAGAATCCGCTTCTCCATTACCCAGGTCGCCCCAGGGTTCTCGGCCCCCCCTTCAGCAGCAGATGTCATGACCTCCCTCAGCACACCTCTCCTAAGCACCACCGGCAGGGTAAACAGCAAACTTAGCCCCCAGTGCTAGAGGCAAGCCGGACTTCTTCGGCCAGGATAGACCCTCTGTTGCGGAATGGCTGTATCGCAGATTACCGACTTAACCCGGAGGTCGGGCTGGGAGCACCGGTGTGGGGTTGGACAGAAGCGCTGGGCAGCAGCTTACGCTCCGGCTTGCGCTCCAGGGACAGGGCAGGCCGTTCTAAGCGCGTATCCACCAGTACCGAGGGAGAGGCCAAGTTAACGCGCTCCAGCAGACGCCGCAGCAGTTGAGCATCGATGATGTCCACCCCTTGGCGGGCTGTCGCCGTTCCGGCCACCAGGGGGGTAGGGGTGGCTGGAAGGGGGGATCCCATCTCACTGCGCTCAGGTGCAGCCAGCACCAATTCCGCCATTGCCTGGGCCAGCTCTTGACCATACACCCCATCAGGGCCCGAAGGGAGTAGATCCAGCCGTCCCTGCTGAGTGGCCAGGTGGCTCAACCCCAGTTGCACCGCCACCACCGCCGCCCCCCGATCCCCCCGCCTCAAAGTGCGTTGGCCGGCCAGAATGCTCTTGAGTTGGGCTTTGGCCGCCTCTTGCTCGCTGCCGGGCAAAAGTTGCACTAGCCCTTCCAGCTGATCTCCCTCAGAGCCAGCCTTGGCCTCGGGATGGGGATCCTCCCGCCAAAGGCGAGTCAGGTCGTAGAGCAAGATGGCATGGGGCACAGGACGGCTGGGCTGGTTGGGACCGGCATGGCCGGTGGCGAGGATCTCCCCTTTGTAGACCAGGGAGGTGCTAAAGCCAGAGTCCAGCAGCACGGCTTCCCGGATCCCGGTTTTGGGCAAAATACGGGCCAGGATGGCGGCGTTGACGTGGGTTTTGGTAACTCCGATCACCACCCGCTCCTGGTCATCTACCCCAAAGAAAGCTCTGGGGCGAAACTCAGCAGCGCTGGCAAGGCGGAACGAGTTGATCTCCGCCGGAGAGAGGGCATGGCCATCCTTAACCAGCCATAGACCGGCCACAAACAGATCCGTGACATCCGGCATCAACTGGCGGATGTTCTCCAAGTGGGTCATGGTGTCGGGATCAAAGGGCACAAAGCGGAGGCGATCCCTGCCCAGCAGCACCAAGGGGCGACCGCGCACCACCTTGTCGTCTTCGGGGCGACCGGGGATGAAGGTCTTGTGGTTGGCAGCCATCACCGGCCCCACCATGACATTGCTGGCAGAGTTGATCCAAGGGATGGAGAAGAAGCTGCCGTTAATGCCAGCATCGGCCTGGTAGCGCTGGACCAACGTCCTGACTTCGTAGCGCCGTTCTGCGTGCACTGTAGCCGCCCGCCCGCCGCGAAGGGTGAGAACACGCACCTGGTCGATCACTTCGTCGGTCAAGGCCAACGGTTGGGTCACATCCAGCCGGTAGTCGGGGCTGCGGTTGAGGGTGAAGGTGCGGGCGCCAATGATGGCCTCGGTGATGCGAAACTGGTTAAAGCGTCGCACCTCCAGCAAGTTGGGCGATTGTCCTGTAAAACCGGGATCCATCGTAAAAGACATCCGGTAACCGGCATCGGCCAGGTATTGCTTCACCCGCTCGTCCCGGTTGCCTTCGGGATAGGCAAAGTAGTGGATGGGGTGGCCCAGCTCCTGCTCCAGCTTGGTCTTGCAGTCGAACACTTCCCGCCGCAGACGGGCATCGTCTAGCACCCGCAGATCAGGAGGATGGTTGACGGTATGGGCGGCAAAGTCAATCAGCCCGCTGGCATCCATCTCCCGCATCTGATCCCAGGTGAAGTGATCCTTGCTGGTGGGCACGCCGACAAAGCCGGTTTGCACAAAGTAGGTGGCGGGGTAGTTGTACTCCTTCAAAAGGGGGTAGGCGTTCTCGTACAGGCCCAGGTAGGCGTCGTCAAAAGTGAGCAAAATGGCTTTTTCGGGCAAGGGATCCCCGTCCCGCAGGTGTTTGTACAGTTGGTCGATGTGGATGGGGGTCAACCCCGCCTGCTTAATGGCCTCAAAGTGTTGCCGCAGCTCCGCCGCCGTAGTGTCGAACCAGACCTGCTTGCGGCCAGTCACCACATCGTGATACATGATGGCGGGCACATAAGAAAGGCTGGCCAAGGGATCCAAAGCAAAGGGATCCCGCTCCAGTTGGGTCTCTAAGGAGATGGGCAAGCGCTGTTGAGCCGCTTTAGCGTGGGCGCGGGGGGCAGGGATCTCCGCTAGAGGTGGCGAGAGCCCCGGCAGGCGGCTGACCCAGTCGGGATGAGCAGTTGCCCAGGCCACCAGGGCCCCAGCCCCAAATCCCAGCAGGATCACCAGCAAGCTTAAGAAGGGGAGTAACCTCGGTCGAGACTTGGCCAGCGGACGTCGAGAGGAAGAGGAAAAGCTTTGTCGTGGAGTGGGCGAGGGGTACGGCTGGGATCCCTTTGTTGACCCAGAGCCTGCATGGCCTTGGGGCATCGACCCTCCCAAGCGCGTCGGCTGTCGTCGAGATGTCATGGCCTCACTCCCCACTCCCAATTGCAAAAGCTCAGCCCTCGCCGGAACGCCTTTTCCTACCCAAAGCCCACCCCCAGGACAGCAGGAAAAGGCAGCCTTCCAGGCAACGGCAAAACCAACGCCAGCCTACCACCCCATCCTCAAGTTGGGGATAGGGGAGAAATCGCCGCATGCTTTCTACAGGGATCCCTCGTTGAAATTGTTTGAACCAGAACGGCCTGGACGGGTGGCCTGAAAGAACCCAGAACCTCCCAGGAAGCCGCCCGCTACTCAAGGGTGCTTAGCAGATTGGACTCGGCAATGCTGACGATCTTGCCTCCCATTTGGGTGATCCGTTTCACTTCTTGGGAAAGGCGGCTGAAGGGCACTTTGTACTCGACAACACTTCTGCGCACACCTCCTCCCACGAGGCCGGATACCTTGATGGCGAAGATTTTATCGCTATTCGGCAGCCCTCCTTCTGAGCTGCTGGCCTGAGCGACCTCTGGTTCTGGGGCCGATGCCACCTGAGGCGCCGTGGCGACGCTCTCCCGCTCCAGGAGTAGCCGCCAGCTGCGGGGATAGGCAGGCGCCAAACGATAGACCACCTTATAGGAGCCGGCTATGTGGTCATCCTCGGCCTCCACCTTCACCACAGTTCCCGCTGGAATGTCCAGCTTGGCCCCCTTAGACATGACTTTAATTCCCGGCCAATTGGTGGGCACATCCGTCAGCAGCTCGACCTCAAAGGCTTGATCCCCCAACAACAACTTGGCCATCTCAACAACTCCGTTTTGCTCAGCACTCAGTGGCGGGAGAGCCGCCCACAACCACAGCTTCATCGTCAGACATTCTACCGCTGCCAGGTGCCCACCAGAAGCTTCCCGCTGGCATGGGTCAGCTGACGTCCTCCCTTCAACGAATTGAGGGAGATCACTGATGTCCTCCCATTCTAGAATTGGGGTGTTGTAGATTTGTTAAGCAGCTGTAGATTTATTGCGGAGGTAGAGGGAGCGCCATGAACCTGTTGAGCTTGGCCTTGCCGGATCTGTCGGCAGCTTCGGATGGGTTAGCCGCCACCTTGCAGCCCGTAGCCCAGTTTTTTGCCGGCCTTAACTTGCCCCAACCCATTGTGCAATGGGGTCACCCCTTGATGATGGGGATCGTGGTGGTGGTGATGGGCAGCTTTGTCGGCCTGACTGGGTGGCGAGGACGGGCCTTGCGTCTGGCAGCCGCCTCCACAGCGCCAGAGGGATCCCTGCCGGAAGCGGCCCAGAAGCCTCTGCTTGACCACCGCAAATTGGCCCCCTGGATGGCCACCTTCATTGCCTTGGGCTACACTGGCGGCCTTCTTTCTCTGGTGATGCAAGGGAAGCCCCTGTTGAGCAGCCCCCATTTTTGGACGGGATCCCTGGTGTTGCTGTTGTTGGCGGTGAATGGAGCTTTGTCCCTCAGCGGCTTTGGGGGCAACCGCGCTGCTTTGCGCACCACCCATGCCTATGTGGGTAGCCTCATTCTATGTGTACTGTTTGCCCATGCCCTGCTTGGGCTCAAGCTGGGTTTGTCGTTGTGAGTGGCAGTAGGCTTCCCTCTGCCTGGGCAGGAACTAGCGATAAGGCTGCAGGGATTGCAGCAGGTGGAGCACGGTGAAAATGCCGATACCCAGCAGGACGACGGATCCCACCAGGTAGCTGCTGGCATTGGAGCGCTGCTCTTCCAAGAGGGCTTCAGGGGATTTGGGGGCAATCATAAACCTTTCCCCAGAAAGGGGTTTTCGGATCACGGGATCCCCTGCCTCAAAACGAACCTGCCCCATGGTAAACGCCATCGCATCCACCGGAATCACCCATTCCTTATAGATAAAAGCTCGGGTGGAGCGATTTTCTGTTCTCACTCCGGAAAGGTAGCGCTTGAGATTGAAGTTGAACCGGCTGGGCCCTTTTCCTGGAAAAATATGCTCATCCACAACCGACATAGCCTCTATCTCCGCACCTGTGGGATCCACCCTCACCCTTCCAGTTTCGTCTTCGATGAAAAAAGGGATCTGGCGAACCACCGAGTGAAGGGTTTCGTCTCTCGTTCTCGTCTCTCTTTCAAGGAGATATTCCCGACCTGTGCTCGGATCGTAATACACGTTGGCGTAGTGTTTTTGGGGAGAGCTTACTTCGGAAAACGGCGATTTTTGAGGATAGCCTGGAGAGCCAAGCTGCTGGGGGTAGTCGGGGTAACCAGGCTTTTTCTGGAAAGAACCGGAACCGGGGTAGCCAGGGTTGGGCTTTTGTGGAAAAGAATTAGAGTAGTCGGGATCAACCCTTTTCTGAAAAGAACCGGAGTCAGAGTAGCCCAAGCCGGGCTTTTTCCCGACCATCTCCCCCGGATAGGATTTTGCTCGGGATCCCAAGCGTAGAGCGTTCTGATATTCGCCTTCGCTGATCCGTTCGCTATACGCTACATCGCCTTGGCTATTCAAATACCTTCGATAGCATTCGATCTCGTCATACTCCCAAGAGATCTCAGACTTGTAGTAGACGCAAGGCTGTCGCGAAAGTTCCGATACCAAAGGCCGATCGCACACAACCCTGCCGTAAACTTGAGCCAAGTTTGCTCCTTTTGCCTGGGGGTTGGTCTGACCGAGATGGCGAAGCTCGGCTATCTTGAGCAACCGAGTTGCAGAGAGCTGTTGAACCAACCTTTGGGAGCGCAAATACTCAACAAACGAAAACAGAGAGGCAGGAAGACAAAGCAGACCAAGCAGCATCAGCCAGTTCATAAAGGCCTTCCTTTCCGGGGGTGGGAGTGAAGTTGGCCTCATGCTAGCAGTTACCTGTGAAACAGGATTTAAGAGAAGTTTAAGGCAATCCCGAATGCGGGCAGTTCCAAACTTTACCAAGAAGCTAGGCCTGAAGCCCCGCCCTTCCAGGACGGCTTTTGCCCTGTTAGACCTGCGATAAGATACACCCACGCTGGTCAGAGAAGCCAAACTCCTCAACGCCACTCCAGCGCAGTACCAAGCCTTGGATGACAGAGTACACCGGCCAGGTGGTGGGGCTGGATGTGGGCGACAGCAGTGGGCAAGCTGTGCCGTGTCTCCAGTTTTTGCGTCGTGCCGAAAGGAGATTGAAGCAACAGCAAAGAAGACTGAGCAGAAAGTTAGGCCCACGGCCCGCTGGCGTGAATAGGAAGGGGGTAAAACCTCAATACAGCAACTACCACAAGTAGAGGAAGCGGCTTGGCGAGGTACACTTCAACCAAATCAAAGTCTGGCGCCAGCGTAGAGACCGGGTTATTGAGCTAGCCCAGTGTGTGGGAATGTCTCACGACATTGTGGTTTATGAGGACTTGCAGGTGCAGAACTTGGTGAGAAATCACCACTTGGCCAAGTCTTTCACGCTAGCGGCGCGGAGCGCTTGGGGGAACGACTGGGGAGATAGGCACCGCCGTCGTGGAGGGGAAACCTGATACAGCTAAGTGCTGTCGCAGAACCAGGAACCAGAATCCTTGCTCTTTGGGGCGGGGGGCATGTCAATCGCGCAACACGTAGCCTACCCCGCGCACCGTCTGGATAAGGCGCTTCTCCCCTGGGCCTTCGATCTTGAGGCGCAAGTAGCGAATATAGACCTCGATGATATTGGAGTCGCCCGTGAAGTCGCAGCCCCACACATGCTCTAAGATCTGTTGGCGGGTGAGCACCTGACGGGGGTGTTCCATCAAGTAGCGCAACAGGTCGTATTCTTTGGCCGTCAGCTCCACCTGTCGCTCTCCCCGGGTTACCTCCCGCGTTACGGGATCCAGAATCAGATCCATGAACACCAACTGGCCGTCGCGGGATCGCTTTGGCTGCCGCAAATAGATCCGTATCCGAGACAGCAGCTCCTGAATGCTGAAGGGTTTGACCACGTAATCATCCGCCCCGGCATCCAACCCCGCTGCTCGATCCGACACCTCATCTCTGGCGGTCATCAACACCACCGGCACGCGGTTGCCCGTTGAGCGCAGTCGCCGACAAATTTCCAAACCTGAGATGCCGGGCAACATCCAGTCCAACAGCACCAAGTCGGGGTTTTGGTCGCAGGCTGCCCTCAACCCGGCCATGCCATCGCTGGCTACGCTGACTCGATATCCCTCACAGGTCAGCTCCGTTTCCACAAAACGAGCCAGCTTAGCTTCATCTTCGATCACCAGAATGTGGGCAGAAGAGGGTTCAGGCTCTGGCATACGCTCTCTTGCTGAATCCAAGGAAGACGCCGAAAAACTTGCTCATTGCCCCCAAGCATATCTCAACCGTATGGATTGGCAGTCGAGATGACTGAATCCGTCCTAGCCTGCAACAGCCTTGTGGAATTGCCTGGGGTTGATATCAGCAAGTGCTTTGAGTTATTCAAAAGGCATTCATGTACCTTATCACCATGAGTATCCTAAGCCATGACCCTCTCTCCTGTTCGGCTCACCCCGCCCCTACCTCCCATTCGATGGGAAAAACTGCCGGAAGACTTTCCCTTGCCGGATGAGCCTGCGGAAAGCACCTTACAGCCCCTTTTGGCTGCTGCTCTGCGTGAGGCATTGGAACTCGCTCAGATGATCCCTGCCCAGGCTTTGATCGCCTCCAACTTTGGCCTTTGCAGCACTGTCGGGGACAAGGTGGTGGTGAAAGCCCCCGACTGGGTTTATGTGCCCGCAGTACAGCCGATTCCCGAAGGAGAGATCCGCCGCAGCTATACCCCACACTTAGAAGGGAATCCCCCGGCGATTGTGATGGAATTCATCTCCGAAACCGAGGGCGGCGAGTACTCCATCAATCCCCACTATCCCTATGGAAAATGGTATTTCTACGAGCGCATTTTGCAGGTGCCTGTCTATGTAATCTTTCATCCCAAAACCGGTGAGCTGGATGTCTACCGCCTGGAGAATGGCCGCTATACCCCTGTATCGGCGGATGAAAACCGTCGCTACTGGATCCCGGAGATTGGCTTGTTTTTGGGGGTGTGGCGGGGACAAAAAGCCGAGACCAAAGCCAACTGGTTGCGGTGGTGGACTGCCGATGGGAATTTGCTCCTATGGGGAATCGAACAGGTAGAGCAAGAGCGGCAGCGGGCCGAAGCGGCAGAAGCAGCCCTCGAACAGGCCCGTCTGGAACAGCAGCGCCTAGCCGCGAAATTGCGGGAGTTGGGCGTGGATCCCGAGGCAATAGCCGATTGAGGGCTCTCCTAGTAGGTGCGCCCGCGCCAAGAGCGGGGCCGGCTGAGGGCAGATAGGATTATCCGCAGAACGGCCAAGGGATCCGCCAGAGGCGACATCCAGAACGTCCAAGGGGGATCCTGATAGGAGCCGCGAATCCCCACGAGCACACCCAACCGTAGGGCAAGCAACCCCAAGTTCAGCCCCAACAGCAATTGCTCCGTCAGGGAGAGGGAAAGCCCTAAGCCGATCATGCCCAGTAAACCCACCGCCGCCAGCCCAGGGATCCCTTGGGTGAGGACGAGGAGAGCTATATCCCCCCACAACTGGGCCACAGGGGTGGCATCTTTCAAATCGAGGGATCGGCCCCACTCTCGCCAAGTTTCGCCAAAAGAAGTGTACATGCGCACCTTGAGCAGGTGCCGACCGTCGTAAAAAGCTACTTTAAAGCCGGCTGCCGCAATCTGCCGCACCAGGGTCACATCGTCACAAAATGAAGCCCGCGCCACTGTGTAGCCATTCATCGCTTCCAGCACCGACCGGCGCACCAGCATACATTGCCCATTGGCCATCGTCCGTTCCGGCAGGGTGGCGGTGTCTCCGGCGGCCCCGTAGCGGTAGATCAGGGTCACCAAAAGAGCCGGCTGCAGCCAGCCTTCCCCCCAGTGCTGCAAGATAAACTGCGGTGCCAGGGTGATCAGGTCGAGCCTTTGGGCCTGGGCGGTTTCCAGCAGGCGCTCCACCAAGCCTGGCTGGGGACGGGTATCGGCATCAATGCCCAGGATCCACTCAGAGGCCGGATCCGACTGGAGAAACCCATAGTGCAAGGCCCAGGGGCGGCCCACCCATCCGCCGGGGAGGGGATCGTCGGTCAGCAGGCGAAAGCGGGGATCCCGCTTGGCCATCTGCAGCACTTTTTCGGGGGTGCCATCTTGAGAGCGGCTGTCCACCACCAGCACCTCCCGCAGGACGGAGCTCTGTTGGTGCAATCCTTCCAGGCAGGGATCGATGCGTTCCGCTTCGTTGAGAGTAGGCAGCAACACGCTGACCAAGCCCGGCTGCAAAGGGATCCCAGGCTGACCGGGAGGCAGAGGGGAAGGGCGCCGCAAAGAGGGCAGCAGCCGCGCCAGCAGCACCGCCAGCATCGGCACTTGCATAACCAATAGGCTCAGGGCGGCAGCATCTCCAGCCCAGGCAGGGATCCCGTTCATGCCAGTTCTAACCTGTAAGGGAAAAGTGTCCAAGAATGCTTGCAAGAGAAGCCCAGGGAGGACAAACTCATACTCATGGTGATTTAGCAATTCAAAATCAGTCTGGTTGCATCGTGCCTGTGCCCATCCCCCCTCAAACCTGACGGGCTTTTCATGGATGTCTTCATCCAGCTCAGCCACAAGGGATCCCCTGTTACGGTTGTGAAATTGCACAGTGAAAGGCTCAACGCCGCGATTGCCCGCGAGGTACGGAAAGAGCTAAGCCAAATTCTCACCGAGAAACCGGGGCATTTCTTGTTGGATCTTAGTCAGGTTAGCCTGATCGACAGCATGGGGTTGTCGGTTCTGGTTTGGGCGCATCGCCATTGCCGCACTTTAGGCTATCAACTCAAGTTCTGCAGCCTGCAGGAGCAAGTCAAGCTGCTCTTCTCCATCACCGGCTTGGATGCCATTTACGAGATCTACCCCTCTGTAGAAAAGGCACTTGAGTCTTTTCCGTAGCTCTCCCTATCGGGTCAACTGAGAACCGTCAGGGATCAGCTTCTCAACACCTGGATTAGCCTAACGGTTGAAAACCCGCTCAGGGAGTGGGGTTATCGTTTTGCCTCTCGACCGTCTGGGGCCGGTTCACCTGAGCATAAATCTCTGCTTGCTGCTGGATTTGCTCCCGAACTTGGGGCGGGGCCAGCCGGGCTGCTTGCTCAAACAGCTCAGGCGCTTTTGCCCGTAGGTTTTCATCGGTGGCGGAGCTGAGGGCTATGGCTTTGCCCAACACGGGGGTGAAATCACTGGGATCCGCCGCAATCAACTTGTCGTAGAGGACTACAGCTTTCTCAGTCTGGTTGTTGCGGGCGTAGACAAAGGCCAAGCGCAAACGTACATCATTATCTTCCGGCACTTCTTCAAGATGCTTCTCCAGTAGGGCAATGGCCTCAGAGGTGCGGCCCAGGGTTAGCTGCACATCCACCAACTGCTGCAGCACCTGGCCATCTTTGGGATCCCCCTCGTAAAGGATCTGGAGCTGTTCTAATGCCCCTTCAAAATCCCCCGTATCCTGCTGGATTTCGGCCAAAAAGGCTCTCAGTTGCCGATTTTCGGGCTCCAGTTGTACCAGCTTCTTCAGCGGCTCAATGGCCCCTTGCGGCTCGTTCAATTGCAGTTGGGTGTCGATCAACCCCCGCAGGGCAATGGGGTTATCCGGCTCCCGCTCCAGCACGACGCGATAGCCGTCTGCCTGGGCCCGCAGTTGCTCGGTTACCAGGCTGGCCTCTGGAGATTCGGAAGGCCCGAGGGCCTGGAATAGCGGGCCAAAGGAGAAGCCCAAGAAAGTTACCGTGCCCACCACCAGCAGCAAAATGTTGAGGAGCTTGCGGGCTGGGGATTCTTGGGGTTTGGACTGAGGCATAAAGGGCTCGCGCAGAAGACTCCTCTGTACTCTATCATCGGCGCCGGGGCAGGCTGCGGGGTGAGGTTACCCAATACCCAAAACTTTTGAAAACAGCATCCAAGGGGAGGGCAATGCCGTACTGAATTTAGGTAGTGCTGAATCTTTTTGCCACCCCTCACTCCCTCTTAACCATGCGGATCACCTGTTACCCCGACAACCTCACCTTGGAAGCCAATCCCCTGCTCACGGTTCTGGAAAATCTGCTCAAGGCGGGGGTGCGCCATGTCCATGCCTGTGGGGGCAATGCCGCCTGCTCCACCTGTCGCATCCTGATTTTGGAAGGCAGCCAAAACTGCCGCAGCATGACCCCTGCCGAGAAGAGGTTGGCCCAACGGCTGGATCTTCCCGTGCATATTCGCCTGGCCTGTCAAACCCGCATCACTGGAGATGTCACCCTGCAGCGGCTGGTGATCGATAAAGCAGATGTGGAAGTAGCTCAACATCAATTGCAGGCCCATTCGGTCGGCAGCCAAGTCACCGCCGCCATTCTCAGCGCTTCCCTGCGGGGGACGGCCAACTTCGACGAGGAGAACTTTCCCTACGATGTTGTCTACACCTTGGGTCGCTACTTCGCCCAAATGGGGGCCTTGGTGCAGCAATATGGGGGAG